>JBFZFD010000094.1:0-10280 GCA_041306485.1 Opitutia bacterium
GGCGAGAAGTCCGGAGAAGGCACCATCAGCCTGCAGTCGATCAGCCGCAACCTGTTGATCCACCTCCAGCGGCAGTACGACATCCTCGCCTTCACCCTTTCCAGCCTACGCAGCGAGGACCCGACGTCCTACGACCTCTACTCCTCCATCGCCCGGGTTATGCCTGCGCCCAAGGCCCACCTGACCCATGCTCAGATGCGCGCCTATTCCCGCGGCCTCCTCCAGCGCACCGCCATCAATGACCTCTTGCAGCTCTCCGTAGCGGGCTTGGACCAATGTCACTTGCTCTGTGCTTTCATCAAGGAGAAGGGCCGCGAGACCGAGGCTGACACCGACGGTGACAAGCGCGTCGGCGCCCGCCAGCAGGCCTTCGTCAAGGGTAAGCTGCAGGACAAGTTCGAGATCCTCGAGCGTGACTTCGCTATCGTGAACGAACTAGAGGATGCCCTTTTCAGCTTGGCCGCCGCCCTCCGCGTCTTGGCCAGCGGAGGCCAGGTGACCAACGATGACATCTCACCCGATGGCACCCTCGTACTCGACTTCAAAATGGTGCGCGACGTCGAAGAGGACGGCAAGACCCAGCCCAAGCTTGTCGATGTCACCCGCTCCTTCCGCCCCGGCGAACAACTCTTACTGACGGACGAGGAACTCATCGGCCTCAACATCACAGTAGCCAAGTTCCTCGATAACCTCTTCCGCTCGGTCGACTACTACGGCACCAACGCCCTCGACGGCAAGGATGCCTGAGTCGGTCACCAGGCGCGCTTGGCTCTGGGTCGGAGCCGGCTTCCTCTTTCAGGCCATTCCAGGAGCCATCCGGGATGAAGCCCTCCCGGTGGCGCTCAAGAACGCTGGGCTCGCCGACGCGCGCATCACCCAGATATCGGCCATCCTCGGTCTCCTCGTCGGCTTCAAGTTGCTTTGGGCACCAACGGTCGTGCGCCTGGGCGACCCCACCCGCGTCATCCGCTCCAGCCAGGCCCTCATCGTCGCGCTCCTCGGCTGGCTGGCACTCGTCACGCCCGAGACCGCCGCCAACCCCTGGCCCTCGCTCATCCTACTCGCCCTGCTTTCCGTCCTCTCGGCCGGGCATGATGTCGCCTTAGACGGCTACTACGTGGCCGCGCTCAAGGACGGCGAGCGTAGCCGCCTCGCAGGCCTCCTCAACTTCGCCGCTAAGACCGGGACCGTACTGGCTGGCCCTTGTCTCATCTGGTTCGCCGGCTGGCTCAGAGCATCAGGTGAAACCCCGGCGACCGCCTGGGCTGACGCCCTCCTCGTCGCCATGATCCTGGCCGGCCTAGCTTGGCTCCTTTGCGCCACCGGCCTCAATGCCGAGCCTCAACGGGAGCTCCCGGCCCCACGACCCGTCCTCGCGACCATCCGGGAACTCATCGCCGACCCACGCTTCAGCGCCATCCTCTGGCTCATCCTACTCTACCGCACCAGCGAGGTGCACCTCACCCGCGTCCTTCCGCTCTTCTCCATCGCCAAAATCGACGCTGGGGGCCTCGGCCTCGACAACCAGACCTACGCGATCCTTCGGCTCATCACCGCGGTCGGGGGCCTCGCTATCGGCGGTCTGGTGGGAGCCGCGCTCATCACCCGAAACGGCCTTAGCCGTACCCTAGTCCCACTCGGCATCGCCATGCATACCCCCATCGTCGCCATCGCATGGCTAGCGACTCACCCTGGGCAGGATATCTGGACCATTGGGGCAGTCTACCTCGTCGAGCACGTAGCCTACGGCGCTGGGGTCTGCGCCTTGCTGCTCGCAATGATGCGTTTGGCCGAGGGTCCGCAGGCCGCCGTGCGCTACGCCACACTCTCAACCTTCGCCCTCATCGCTGCCTACCTCCCCGGACTGTGGGCAGGCGCCCTGGCCCAGATGCTAGGCTACGATGGCTATTTTCTGCTAACCCTCGCGCTAGCCATCCCGGGTATTTGGTCATCAATCATTGCCCGCAAGGTACTCGATATCGGCCTCAGCCCTTCGGCAAAAGCGTGACCGCCTGCGCTCGGTCCGTGCGGAGGTAATCACGCACAAACGCAGCCACGCGGGCCTCATCTACGGCCTCAAGGAGAGCTTCCCAGCGCTGCTCGTAGTTGGCGCCGAGTCCCGCGACCTCGCGAACGAGCGCACCACCCAGGCGCGCCATGCAGGACTGACGTGCCTCGCGCCGCCCAACTCGGAGGCGAAGCTTGGCCGACTCGACCTCCCCCGGCTCGAAGGTGCCCGCGGCCAGACGCGCCAACTCCGCCCGCATCTCGGCCTCGACCGTAGCGGCAGCCCCGGCATGCGTGCCTCCGTAAAGGTAGAACATACCCTGGTCCGCAAGCTCGACCCGCGAGGCACCGACGAAGTAGGCGAGCCCCTTCTCCTCGCGAACCCGACGGAAGAGTCCACTGGCCATGCCGCTGAGCAACTCCTCGGTCACGTTGGCCTCCGCCACCCGTTCGTGGGCAAAACCACAGTGAGGGAAACCTAGCAGGACGATGGCCTGCTCGCGATCGACAGTCTCGGTCAATGCCGACGCCGGTCTGGACTCCGGCAGGGGAATGACCCGGGCGGCAAACTTGCCAGGCTTGAGCGGGACGAGACGCTCCGTGACAAAGGCATCGATTGCCGCGCGGTCAATTTGGCCGGCGAAGCCGACGACGAGGTTGGCAGGGTCGAGGAGGTCACGGTGCATCGCCGCAAGCTCACCAGCCTGGATGGACTCGACCGAGTCAGCTGTGCCCGACATCGGGATGCCGAGAGGATGGTCCCCAAAGAAGGCCTTGAGCAGCCTCTGACGTCCCAGCTCAACCACGTCATCAAGGTCTTCGCGGCAGGCATCCGCCTGGGCGGAGCGCTCGCGTGCGACGGTGTCGGCAACGAAGGCAGGCGTCAGCATGCCATCGGCGACTAGCTCAGAGAGCTCAGCGAAGTCGGCCGAGAGACCTTCCCCCCAGAGACCAAACGAAAAACCCGTGGCGCTCGCACGGAAGGTCAGCCCAAGCCGGTCAACCAAGCCGGAGACCTCAGCCTTAGTCCGGCGTGCCGTGTCGCGAGCGAGTAAACTGGACATCAGGACGGCCGATCCAGCGCGCCCAGAAGGCTCGTGGGCGAGACCACCCCCACAGGCGATACCGACCGCGACCTTGGGCAGGGAAAGGTCCTCCTGAAGAAGCACCCTCACCCCGTTGGGCAAGACACGTATTTCGAAGTCACCTGCAGGGGCGAGCGAGCGCTTGGATGCAGCGGCGGCCGCGGGCTCGGTCGCGCGCATCGAGACCGCAGTGCGCGCCGCATCGGTCAGGGCTCGCCGGGAGGCGGCGAGGATCTCATCGAGGCCCAAGGAGGCCAGTTGACGGGCGCTGGCCATCGGCTGGCGCTCATCCCTGGCCACAGCAAGGGCGTGGGCCGCGCGCGAGGCGGCGCCGTGGACCGTCTTGGAGGCATTGACCATGCCGACCACGGCCTGCCGTCGGGCCTTGGTCAACTCCTCGACGGTTGGACCCTCAGCCAGGAAGGCTTGCACGACCTCCTCGATGGCGACCTCGACGGTCTGGGGATCGGTCTCGGCGTCGCCGCTCCAACCCACCCACATCAACCCGGCGTCCTCCGAGCCCCAAGTAGTAGCCGAGATGGCGTGGACCAACTTGCGTCGCTCGCGCAGCTCGCGCCACAGCCGAGAGCTGCGACCCGCCCCGAGGATTCCGCCAGCGATATCTAAGGGCAGCGAGTCCGGCTCAAGAATTCCCGGCGTACGCCAGAGCACGACGCCGCGGGCGGTGGAGACATCGCTGGTAAGGCGCAGGACGCGAGGCTCGGCACCAGGCGGCTCAATGACATTCAGCCGGGTTTCTGTGCTACGTCGACCGAAGCGCCCGAACCAGCGCTCGATACCGGCAAGGGCTAGTTCCGGGGCGACCGAGCCAGAAACCGCAACGACGAGGTTCTCGGGAGTATAGCGGGCCGCATGGTAGGCGCGAAGGTCGGCGGCTCCCAAGGCGGCGAAGGAGGCGCGATGACCAATCACGGGATGTCGTAACGGGTGACTGCGAAAAGCCTCGGCGAGAGCTGCCTCGGCGAGCACGCCGTCATGGTCGTCGGCGCACATATCGATTTCACGCAAGATAACCTCGCGCTCCGTCAGCGCGTCGGCTTCCAAGAGGAGCGGGGCAAGGACCTGCTCAGAGAGGACCTCCAGGGCCGCCTCCAGGCCCTCTTCGGGACCATCAATATGGTAGACCGTACGGTCGAAGGTGGTGTAGGCGTTGGCCGAGCCACCAATGGCTTGGACGCGATCCGTCAACTGACGTCCCGTGAAGCGCTCGGTCCCCTTGAAGACCATGTGCTCGAGGTAATGCGAGAGACCGGCCCCGAGGTGCCTGCCTTCGTGCACGCTGCCGGTCCGGACCCAGACCTGGGCTGACATCAGGCCGCAGCCAGGACGCTCAACCAGGACCACTTCGACGCCATTGGCGAGCGTCCGACGCAAGGGGGGAGGACCTGCGACCTGCTCAAGCGTGAGACCTTCCAAAAGGGATGCCATGCGCGGGAGATTGCCACGCCCGTAAGCAGGGGCAAGGCCTCATACAACCTCCGGCCGCCGGTCCCGGTAGGTAAATCGACCAGCCAAGTCATTTTTCATTTTTCGTTTTTCGTTTTGGGAGAATAATAGCCCCATGCCCAACCGTTTCATTAAGGCCACCGAGGCCATCTCCGAGCCCTTCGATGGGCGCATCAACCGCTGGCTCTGCCGCCCAGGCCAAACCGAGGCCAAGGACCTCGCGGTCATCGAGGCCGAGTTCGCAGTCGGCCAAGGGCATGACTTCCACACCCATCCAGAATTCGAGGAGTGCATCTACGTGCTCTCCGGCCGCATCGAGCAGTGGGTCGACCAGGAGCGCAAAATCCTCGATGCGGGCGACCTCGCCCACATTCCCATGGGGATGGTGCATGCCACCTTTAATGTCGGCCAAACTCCAGCTAGAATCCTCGCCATCCTCTCGCCAGGATCCTGTAAAGGACCAGGGCTCGTCGATGTCAGCCAGCAGGAGCCTTGGAAGTCGATCCGGGGCTGAGCCCTGCCAGGATCTGCCCCGGAGGAGCGAGGTGCGAGGAGCGGGGAGCGAGTAAGATCAGCTCGCTGACATGGGCTTTCGCCATTCAAAGCCTCCTGATCGCCACCCCCCCCTTAGCCAACCGGGCCTGTCCTCCGAATACCCTGGCCCCTACCTCATTCCTCGCTCCTCGTTCCCCGCTCCCCGCTCCTCCCTCCTCGCTCTCCATTTCCATTCTCGCCTCCCCCGCCCGTCTTCTTTCCATTCTTCCCTTCCATGTACATCCCGCCTGAGACCCGGACCACCCTTGAGGAGGTCGAGCGCCGCGCCGGCCATCTCTGGAAGTTCCTCGATGTTACCGGCAAGCAGGCCCGTATCTCCGAGCTGGAGGGCAAGATGTCCGAGCAAGGATTCTGGGACAGCCAGCAGGCCGCCCAGAAGGTCATCCAGGAGTCGAACCAGTTGAAGAACACGGTTAATCCCCAGGTGGCCTTCCGCCGCAAGTTGGACGATGCCCGCACCCTTTCTGAGTTGATCGCCGAGACCCCTGAGGGGGCCGAGGCTGAAGTCGTCGAGTTAGGCGAGCTCGCCAACACGCTGATCGGGGAGATTGCCGACCTGGAGATTGCCTCCTTCCTCTCGGGTCCGCACGACAAGGCCAACGCACTCCTCACGGTCAAAGCAGGGGCAGGCGGTACGGAGTCGTGCGACTGGGCCGACATGCTCTTCCGGATGTACAGCCGCTGGGCAGAGCGCCGCGGGTACAAGGTGGAGGTCGAGGAAGTCTCAGAGGGAGAGGGAGCAGGCATCTCTTCCGCGACCATCCGCATCGAGGGTCCTAATGCCTACGGCTATGCTAAGGCGGAGCGAGGCGTCCATCGTCTCGTCCGTATGTCGCCATTCGACGCCAATGACCGTCGGCACACCTCCTTCGCCTCGGTCGACGTGGTTGCCGAAATCGACGACGATGTCGATGTCGAGGTCAACGAGGCCGACCTCCGAGTCGATGTCTACCGCTCCTCAGGCAAGGGCGGCCAGCACGTCAACAAGACCGAGTCTGCCGTCCGTCTCACCCACCTTCCCACCGGCATCGTGGTGGCCTGCCAGCGCGAGCGCTCGCAGCACAAGAATCGCGACGTGGCCATGAAGATCCTCCGCGCCCGCATCTACGAGAAGACCCTCGATGACAAGCGGGCCGAGATGGAGCGCTTCTACGGGGAGAAGGGCGACATTGGATGGGGTAACCAAATCCGCTCCTACGTCTTCCAGCCCTACCAGATGGTGAAGGACCTCCGCACCGGCGCCCAGACCGGCAATATCCAAGCGGTGATGGATGGTGACCTCGACCAGTTCGTCAATGCCTGGCTCCGCGCCGGAGGCCCCCGCACGCGCAATAAGGACGTTAAAATCGAGGATTGAGGTGCACAGGGGCACAGAGTCGAACCGCTAATACCGCTAGCCCCGCTAATCCCGCTAATTCTCAACATCGGTGACAGGTGACCGCTGCGAGAACTCGCTGCGCTCGTTACCCGCTGTGCCTCTGTGCCCCTGTGCCCCTGAGCAGCTGTGCCCGTGTGCCCCCGTCGGGGCGTCAGCCCCTAACAGGGCTGAGCTTCCAGATCTCGCGGGCATATTCCCCGATCGTCCGGTCGGATGAGAACTTGCCCATGCGCGCGGTGTTCAGGATGGCCATGCGGGCCCACTTGCGTCGATCGCGGAAGGCTGCACCAGCACGATCCTGAGCTGAAACGTAGGAACGGTAGTCGGCGAGGACGAGGTAGGGATCACCCCCATCGAGCAGTCCATGCACCAAGGGAGCGAGGGCCCCAGGCTCGCCTGGGGTGAAGCAGTCAGAGAGCAACCAGTCGAGGATGGCCCGGAGTTCCTCGTCGGCGGCAGCGACGGCTCGGGGGTCGTAGCCACTAGACTTGAGCGCAGCGACCTCTTCGACGGTTAAGCCGAAGATGAAGATGTTGTCGGCACCGACTTCCTCGAGGATTTCGACATTGGCACCGTCGAGCGTACCGATGGTTAGCGCGCCGTTGAGGGAGAGCTTCATGTTACCCGTACCCGAGGCCTCCTTGCCGGCGGTGGAAATCTGCTCTGAGAGGTCGGCGGCGGGGATAATGCGCTCGGCGAGGGTGACGCGGTAGTCGGGGAGGAAGACGACCTTCAGGCGGCCGCGGACGCGCGGGTCGGCGTTGATGACGGCACCCACGCGGTTGATAGCGTGGATGATGTGCTTGGCCATGGTATAGCCGGGGGCGGCCTTGGCTCCGAAGACGAAGGTGCGTGGGGTCACATCGGCCTTGGGGTCGTTGAGGATTCGACGGTAGAGGGTGAGGATGTGCAGCAGGTTGAGGTGCTGCCGCTTGTACTCGTGGAGGCGCTTGATCTGTACGTCGAAGAGGGAATCCGGATCGACTTCGGTCCCATCGATTTCGCGGATGATCTCGGCCAGACGGATCTTGTTGTCACGCTTGACTGCGAGGAATCGGTCCTGGAAGCGACGGTCATCGGCCACGGACTCGAGCGCGCGCAAGAGCGAGAGATGGGTTTCCCAGCCTGGGCCGACTACCTCGTCGCACAGGGTAGAGAGGCCGGGGTTGCAGGCGCGGAGCCAGCGGCGAGGGGTGATGCCATTGGTCATGTTGACGATCTTACCCGGGGTGAGTTCATCGAAGCCCTTCAGCAGGTTAGCGCGGAGGAGGCGGGTGTGCAGGGCAGCGACTCCGTTGACCTTCGAGGAGCCGACGATGGCGAGGTGAGCCATGCGAATGTGCTTCTGGGGATGATCGCCGACCAGCGAGAGAGCCGACTTCCGGGCATCATCGCCGGGCCAGCGAGCCTCCACCTCTTCGAGGAAGCGACGGTTGATCTCGTAGATAATCTGAAGGTGGCGGGGGACTACGCGCTCGAGCAGGTCAACTCCCCAGGTCTCGAGGGCCTCCGGTAGGAGGGTGTGGTTGGTGTAATTGAAGATACGTGTGACCTGTGACCACGCATCATCCCAGGGGAGGTGATGGACATCGACGAGGAGGCGCATCAGCTCGGCGACTGCGATAGCGGGATGGGTGTCGTTGAGCTGGACGACTGCCTTGTCGGCCAGGTTAGCGAAGCCGGGGTTGCGCCGGCGATGGCGGCGAAGGATGTCCTGTAGGGAGCAGGAGACGAAGAAGATCTGTTGGACGAGGCGGAGTTCCTTACCCGCGGCCTTGCTATCGTTGGGATAGAGGACCTTTGAGATAGTCTCACCGGCGATACGGGAGCGTACGGCGTCGACGTAGTCGCCTTGATCGAAGGCACGGAAGTCGAACTCGGTGGTGGCCTTGGACTCCCAGAGCCGGAGGAAGTTCACCGTGGAACCACCTGCACCGACGATAGGGATGTCCCATGGCACCCCTAGTAAATCCTGAGTCTCGACCAGGTGAGGGGCATAGTTGCCCCGGTCGTCCACGCCGTCGACCACCTTGCCGTAGAGGGGCACGCGGGCTTGGTATTCGGGACGACGAATCTTCCATGGCGTGCCGCGGCCGAGCCAGTTGTCCGCCTCCTCCACCTGACGGCCTCCGACAAATGTCTGACGGAAGAGCCCGAACTCGTAGTGGATGCCGTAGCCGATAGCGGGCAGATCCATGGTGGCGAGCGAGTCCAGGAAGCAGGCTGCCAGGCGACCGAGACCACCGTTGCCCAGTCCCATGTCGTTTTCCTCCTCGCAGACATCATCGAGGTCCTTGCCCAGCTCGGACAAGGCAGTACGAGCCGATTCCAACATGCCAAGGTTGCTCAGGTTGTTTCGGAGCAAGCGGCCCATCAAGTACTCGAGCGAAAGGTAGTGGACGCGACGGACATTGCCCGCGGCATGACGACCCTGGGTCGTAAGGAAACGCTCCAGCACGCGGTCGCGGAGGGCGAAGCAGGTCGCCAGCCACCAATCCATCCGGATGGCCGTGGTGGTGTCGCGTGCGAGCGTGTAGGTGAGGTGACGGAGGATATCGTCCTTGAACGAGGTCGGATCGCAGTTGTGGCAGTCGACCGCGAAATCTGTGCCGACCTTCGAGAGCACCTTGGCCTTCTTCGCGCGGACCTCTCGCTTAGCGGGCTTCTTGGAGGCGGACTTCTTAACGATTTTAGCCATGGGCGAGGGCATTTTGCCCCTGTGACAAAGCCTCAGGCGAGGAAAAAGAGGTTCGTGCTGGCGACTGACACAAAACGAAGAGCCTTCCGTCGAAAAATCTACCCGCGCTGCCAAAGTTTGGTCACTTGGCCGACACTTAACCCAAGCCACCCACCCCTCCGCCTTACGACTCCTACCCCTTGGCCAGTTCCTTTAGACCCTTGAGGTCGAGCTTGCCCGTCCCGAGCACGGGAATGGATACCACGCGGACGAATAACTTGGGAATCCAGAGATTGGGAAGACCCTCGGCAACAAGCCCCGCGCGGACCTGCTCCGGGTCGAGGTCTACAGCGTGAAGCACCACCAGCTGCTCACCCTTGGCATCATCCGGGCGTGCCGCTACCGCTAAGGGGAGTGTGCCATCCGCCGTCGGCGGCACGAGACGAAGAAGGGATTCCTCCAAGGTACCATGCGGGACCATCTCGCCACCAATCTTGGAGAAACGACTGAGACGTCCTTCAAGATGTAGGAAACCGTCGTCGTCGAGGCGACCGAGATCCCCGGTGACATACCAGCCATCGCGATGGGCCTCGGCGGTGCGGATTGGATCATCGAGATAACCCGAGAAGAGGTTGGGCCCACGCACGAGGAGAAGTCCAACGGCGCCAGGCGAGACTTCGGCACCGGTATCAGGATCGACGAAGCGCACGGCGACGCCGCTGACGGGACGTCCCACCGAGCCTAGGCGATTCCCAATCCAGGCACCCCCGGGGGCCTGAGCATCAGGGAGGTCAGGGACGTTGACCGCTAGGACGGGACTGGCCTCGGTAGTGCCATAGCCCTCGAGCAAGGCGGTACCCAAAGAAGTCTTCCATGCCTCGACGAGTTCCGCCGGGACTTTCTCAGCTCCTGCTACCGCCCACGCCAAGGTAGAGAGGTCGGAGGGAGAGGCCTTGCGCAACCAAGGTCGGAGGAAGGTCGGCGTGCCAACGGTCACAGTGGCGCCTTCCTCGCGGACGGCGGTGACGTTGGCCGCGGTGTCGACCGGTGACGGCAGGAGGATCAGGGTAGTGTCGCGTGACAAGGCATACCAGACACCCACGGTGAAGCC
>JBFZFD010000095.1:0-20148 GCA_041306485.1 Opitutia bacterium
CTCCCTATCATGACCAAGTCAACCAACCTGGCCATCCGCCTTATCGGCATTGTTGCTGCTCTTGCCTGCGGTGCCTTCGTCTACCTCCTACAAGGCAAGGTCGACCTCGTGATGAGCAAGACCGCTGTCCTCGTTAAAGAAGGCGCCGGAAACGACTTCGATTCCCGGGTCAATAAGATCCCCGAAGTGGTCCAGACGCTCGATGAGCGCCGTGCCAAGGTGACCGAGCAAGAGGGCACCATCAAGGACCTCCTCGCCGATGTTTCAGAGAAGAAGACCCGCATCGAGGAACTCAATCGCAACGTCGCTACCCTCGAGGGCGAGCGCACCGAGCTGACCCGCCGTCGCGACGAACTCTCCTCCAACCTCGCTACCGTCACCGGAGAGCGCGATTCCCTCAGCAGCCAGCTTAACACCGCCCGCGAGGACGTCGCCCGCCGCACCGAGCAAATCGCCGCCATGTTCACCCGCGAGCAGCTCGACACCGAGATCAACGCCAAGAATAAGATGGAGGACTCGCGCAACGACGTGACCAACAAGTACGTCCAACTCTACAACTGGATCCAGAACAACACCGGCAGCAAGCCCCCCTACCCTCGCGACCCCAACTACGTCGACAACGGCGGGGTGAAGGTCGACGCCGCTCCCGAGACCCTCACCACCCGCATCGTCGCCATCTCCCCTTCCCAGGGCCTGATCAGCTTCTCGGTTGGCGAGGAAGTAGGCGTGCGCGCTGACGCCGGCTTCGAGATCCTCGTCAATGACCGCTCGGTCGGTAAGGTGCGCATCTCGGAGGTCAGCCCTTCCTTCTGCGTGGCCCAGATACTGCCCAACACCAATCTCGAGGCCCTTGCTCGCGGCCAAGTCCTGACCCTCGTCCCCTTCACGGGCAAGGTGACGGCCAAGTAATCGCATGCGCCTAGCCGCGCCCATCGTCCTCGTCCTCGCACTGGCCAGTCTCCTCGCAGGCTGCGCCTCGGACGAGGAAGGCAACCGCGGCGGCGACCTCCCGCAGGCCCAGCCTGCCCATTGGGAAGGCGGCCTCCCCGGCATCACTCCCGGCGGGCCGCCCCGCTGATGACCGTACCGGGTGAAAAGCCCGGTGGCGTGCTCCTCCTCGTCGCCACCCCGCTGGGCAACCTTGCGGACCTCTCTCCTCGTGCCCGCGAGGCTCTGGCGGGAGCCGACATCGTGGCCTGCGAAGACACCCGGACCACCGCCAACCTCCTTCGTCTCTCGGGCATCTCAGCCAAGTCCCTCATGGCCTACCACGAACACAACGAGGTCTCGGTGGCCGAGGTCCTCGCCGACCGAGTGGCTGCGGGCGCGACCGTGGCGGTGGTCACCGACGCCGGCACGCCGGGCTTGAGCGATCCCGGCTTCCGAGCCGCCCGGGCCTGCGCCCGGCGTGGCCTACGCGTCTCTCCCATCCCAGGTCCCAACGCGGCCATCGCCCTACTCTCTGCCTCAGGCCTGCCGACCAACGCCTTTCGATTCGTCGGATTCTTGCCCCCGAAGTCCGCCGCGCGGCGTCGCTTCCTCCAAGAGCAGGTACTCGAGGCGACGGAGACGGTGGTGCTGCATGAGTCCTGCCATCGCATCGAGGCATTCGTCCTCGAGATGCTGGACATCCTCGGTCCCAGCCGGGTGGCCTGCGTCGGCCGAGAGCTAACCAAGTTGCATGAGTCGATCCGGACAGCGCCGCTGGAGAAACTTGTGCCCGCGGTACAAGGCGGGAGCCTGAAGGGAGAGTTCACCGTCGCCATCGCACCGGCTGGCTTCGAGCTCGGCGAGGTTTTAGGCCGTTGACCCCAGACCAGGTCGGACAAGACTCCGCCCAATGGCAGGTTTCGATGACAACCTAGTCCGGGAATACTTCGAGCTGAGCGGCTTCTTCGTCCGCCAGTCTCGCAAGTACGCCGTGCAGTCGCGCCGTAAGCGGGCGGATGAGGCTTCCGACCTGCTCGTTATCAACCCCGCGCCACGCCGCGACACCCAACCTCCCTTCCAAGTCTTCGGCGCTGACCTCGCCGGCATCTCCCGCGCCGCCGTCGCGGTGAAAGGCTGGCACACCACGCGCGCCGTCACCCCCGCGATGATCCGCAAGGGCGAGTTACTGGAGTTCGTCCGCAAAGAAGCGGTGGAGGCTGCGGGGGAAGCCTTCGCCGACCTCGGGGAGGTGGAGGGTGAGGCTCCCGGCGAGCTGACCAAGATCCTCGTGCTACCTGGGCTGCCGACTGCCGAGCCGCAGCGTGCAGAGAGCATCGCCCTGCTCCGGGCCGCGGGGGTCGACCACGTGCTCACCTTCCGCACTATTCTCGAGAGCATGCTCCAGCGCGTGGAATCCAACCAGAGCTACGACAAATCCGACACCCTGCAGCTGCTCCGCCTACTGCGTGTGCACGACATGGTGAAGTCCGCCCAGCTCGAGCTCTTCCCCGATCGCTCCGGACGATGAGGCACCCGACCGCATGTGTCGAACCTGGCGCCGTCCTTGGCGAGGGCTGCTCCTTAGGCCCCTTCGCAGTGGTCGAGAGAGGCGCTGTACTCGGTCCTGGCTGCGTGCTGGCGGCCCATGCCATCGTACGTGGGTCGGCCCGACTCGGCGCCAAGGTAAAGGTGGATAGTTTCGCAGTGGTTGGCGGTGATCCCCAGGACCTAGGCTTCGACCCTTCTACGGAATCGCTGGTCGAGATTGGGGAAGGCTCGGTGCTCCGCGAGCATGTCACCGTGCATCGGGCCACGACCCCTGGCGGGTCGACGCGCCTCGGCGCGGGTTGCCTGCTCATGGCCGGGGCGCACGTCGCCCACGACTGCCAAGTCGGCGACCGCGTCATCCTGGCCAACGGCTGCATGCTCGGCGGTCACGTCGAGGTCGGTAATCAGGCATTCGTTAGCGGCGGCGTCGCCGTGCACCAGTTCTGCCGCATCGGCGCGGGCTCGCTGACCTCCGGCAACGCCGTGCTGACCGAGGACCTTGCCCCCCAGTTGCTCGCGCACGGACGCAACGCGGTGGCGGGGCTCAACCTCGTCGGCCTGCGCCGGCGCGGCGTCCCGAGCGAGGCCATCGCCGAGCTTCGCCGGGCCTATCACATTGTATTCACCCCGGGAGTCTCCTGCGCAACACAGGCCCAGACCGCACTGGCTACGGGCACCTACGCGAGCGCGGAGGCCCTGGCATTCCTCGGCTTCTTCCTTGGTGGGAAGCGTGGCCGCTTTGCCTGCCCCTCATGAGCACCTCCCCGCCCATCGCCCTGACCTGCGGAGATCCCGCAGGCATCGGCCCCGGACTCATCGCCCGCCTGCTCGAGAACGATGGGCAAGGTCTCGTCCCCATCGGCCCAGCTTGCTGGATCCGCGGCCTGCCAGTGCCAGGCTTGGCGGTGGGTCCAGATGACTTCGAAATCAACCCCGGGAAGCCCTCGGCGGAGGGTCATCGCGTGGCGCTAGCCGCGATGGAACGTGCCGCGGAAGGTTGCCGGAACGGCGAGTTCTCCGCGGTAGTCACAGGACCAGTGAGCAAGTCAGGCCTGGCCTCGGTGGGCTTCCGCCATCCTGGCCAGACCGAGTTCTTCGCCGAGCGATGGGGCGGGATTCCCGTGATGGCCTTTGCCGGCGGGCGCATGGCTGTAGCCCTCGCGACCTGGCACATCCCCCTTTCGGAAGTTTCGCGCACCCTGGACGGTCCGTCAGTCATCCGCGCAGGGCGCGCCCTCGACGCGCTCCTCAAGCGTCGCGGTAAGGCGAGTCCCCGCATCGGCATCTGCGGGCTCAATCCGCACGCGGGCGAGGACGGCCTACTCGGCGTCGAGGACGCACGCGTCATCCGGCCAGCCGTCGATGCCCTGCGCGAGGCGGGCATCGAGGCCTCTGGTCCCCATGCCGGAGACACCGCCTTCGCCCGCCATCTCGCGGGGGAGTTCGATGGCATCGTGGCGATGTTCCACGACCAAGGACTCGGGCCGTTGAAGACGGTGGACTTCGCCGAGGCAGCCAACCTGACCCTCGGCCTGCCTTGGATTCGCACCAGCCCGGACCATGGCACGGCCTACGCACTCGCCGGCAAGGGTACCGCCGACGGCCGTAGCCTAGCCTCCGCCATCCGGCTTGCGCGCGAGCTTGCCACGCGATGACACGCTTTCTTGCCTGCCTACTCGTCAGCCTGACTTGGGCCGAGGGCGCCGAACCCCAGCGCATCGCCTCCTTCTCCCCAGCTGCGACGCGTATCCTGTGCGACCTGGGCGTTGGTGACCGCATCGTCGCGGCAACGCGATGGTGCGAGATTCCGGAGGGGAGCGCAGCAGCTCGGTCCTGCGATGCCTTCGAGCCCGAGCTTGAAGCGCTCCTGAGGCTACGTCCCGACGCAGTCATCGTGCCGCGCCTAGCCAACCCCCTCCTCGCCGGACGCCTGCGCGACGCAGGCATGAGGGTGGAACTGCTCGCCGCCGAATCGCCAGAGTCGCCCGTGACCGACATACGTTCCCTCGGCGCGCTCACAGGGAAGGACGCGCGCGCCAGCGAGCTGATTGCGCAAAGGGTCGAGCTCCGGCAACCCAGCAAGCGCAAGGTTCTCATCGTCTGGTCGGGAGTATCTGCTGGTCCAGACTCCTACTTGGCCTGGGTCATTAAGGCAGCCGGTGCCCAACCCGTCCCAACCCGGGGGACTTGGCCTGAATGGGACCCTGAATCGATTGCCCTCAATAATCCCGATGTCGTTTTGTATCTGGAAACCAAGGGTCCACCCACGCCTCGGGTGAGTTCCTCGCGATTGGAGGAATGGAGATCTCGCCCAGGACTACGCACAACAGTCTCCGCTACAAAGGGTTACATATTTGAGCTTGCACCGGGTACGCGCTGGCTGCCCGCCAGTGGACTACCCGAAGCAGCCAGGGAACTCTCCCTCCTACTGGATAACTGCAAATGATCGCATCCAGTTGACTGCGCCCAGCAAAGCACCAGTTTGTGAGACGTTGAAACAACTTCGCCCTCCCAGGGTAATAAATTCTGCAAACCAACATCCCAACATGAACACCCGCCTCACCCTCCTCGGCTCTGCGCTCTTCGCGCTCGCCCTCCTCGCCTCCCCGGTTCGCGCCGGTGATGACGATTCCTGCCCTGGCTGCCCCTCCAAGAAGCCTAAGGCTGCTCCCGCCGCCTATGTCGACAATGTCGACTCCTGCGAGACCTGCGGCTGCAAGGATAAGAAAAAGAAGAAGAAGGATGGCGAGACTGCTCCCGCCGTTGAGCCCGCTGCTGCTCCTGCCGCGTTCGTCACCCAAGGCGACGACTGCGACAAGGGTTGCGACAAGGGCAAGAAGAAGTGCGACCCCGCCGTCTCCGTCACCCAGGGTGACGACTGCGACAAGGATTGCGGCAAGGGTAAGAAGAAGTGCGACCCCGCTGTCTGAACTTCCTTCTAAACTAACAAAGGGGCGCCTCGGCGCCCCTTTTTGTTGGCCGATTCAAGGCAGGTGGAGATCCACTTGGACGAACTCCGGAAAGTCGGCGCGGACGACCACGCCGGCCTCCATCGCGAAAGCCTCGTCACCCTCGCGGAAGGGAGCGCCCGAACGCACCGCGCATGAGCGGATGCCAGCGGCCAGGCCAGCCATCCAGTCCGTGCGCCGATCCCCCACCATCCAACTGCGGTTGGGATCGAGTCCGTGGCGCGCGAGACATTCTTGGATGAAGCGAGGGCTGGGCTTGCGGTAGAGCGAGGGTTCATCGGGGCGCTCCGGGGCTGCCATCGTCTCGAGAAATCCAGGCGCAGGGAGGTCCAGGAGCTCAAGCATGCGCCCATGGCAGGCATGGTAGTCATCCCAAGTGAAGAAACCCCGGCCGATGCCACTCTGGTTGGTCAGGATAAAGAGGCGGTAGCCAGCGGTGAGACAGGAAAGCAGCGCCTTCCTGACCCCAGGCAGGGGCTCGATCTGGTCCGGACGGCTGGTATGGTGGTGGTCCCGGATTAAATTACCGTCTCGGTCGAGGAAAAGGGCGGGGTGGCCGGACATCTCCCTAGGCAAGGGATGGCACCTCGGGGGGCAAGCATGGGAAAGGGGACTTGACCGTGGGGGTTTCGGTCGGTAGCACCGACCCTCACAACCGACGACCGCCATGGCCAATCCCAAACGCAAGCAGTCCAAGCGCCGCAGCCGCCTTCGCCGCGGACAGAACCAATTTCGCGCCCCCAAGCTCGTGAAGGATGCAGAATCTGGCGTCCTGCGCCGCCCCCACCGCGTCGACCCGGTCACCGGGAAGTACCGCGGCCGGCAGGTGATCGACACCGGAGCCTGAACCTTCCGGGCCTAGCGCCCGCACCATGGAAACGTCCAAGGCCGCCCACCGCATCGCTGTCGACTGCATGGGCGGCGACATGGGTCCCTCGGAGATTGTCGCCGGCATCGCCCTAGCCTTGAAGGATGGGCTCGTCAGCCCCGAAGATCACCTCGTGCTCGTTGGCAACGAGGAGATTCTCCGCCAGCTGACCCGCGAGCATCGCATCCGCCTCAGCGCCAACATCAGTTACCGTCACGCACCGGGCATCATCGCGCCGGACGACAGCCCGATGTCCGCCATGAAAGGTAAGAAAGACGCCTCCATGCTGGTTGCGATTGAGATGCTTAAGGCAGGAGAGGTCGACGCCATCGTCTCCACCGGCAACACCAAGGTGCTGGTGGGCGCTGGAACTATCCGCCTACGTGCGATGGAGGGCGCTGAGCGCCCGGCCCTCGCCGCCATCATGCCACGACGCGAGGGCCACTTCGTGATGCTCGACGTTGGGGCGAACCCTGAGGCATTGCCCGAGCACCTCGTGCACAACGCCATCCTCGGCCGCATCTACGCCCAGTCGGCGCTGGGGATCGCCGACCCGCGCATCGGCCTACTCACCGTGGGTACGGAGGAGGGCAAGGGAGGCGAGCGCATCAACCGCACCCACGCCCTGCTCAAGGCGATGGGCGACCGCATCCGCTATGTCGGGCCCGTCGAGGGCTTCGATGTCTTCGGCAATGTCTGCGACGTCGTGGTGACCGACGGCTTCACTGGCAACATCATCATCAAGACCCTCGAGGGTATGGTCTACATGGTGCGCGACCTGGTCGGCCCCAAAGTCCGCTACAACCCCGTCTACCTCGCCGGCGGCATCGCCATGTTCCCGCTGCTGCGGGAGCTGAAGGGACACCTCAAGCCCGAGCGTTACGGCGGGGCCCCCTTGCTCGGCCTCAACGGCCTCGTCATGAAGGCTCACGGATCGAGCAACCGGCACAGCATTGCCAGCGCCATCCGCCTCGGCCGCGAGGCCCTCGAGGCGGGAGCGGGGCGCCGCATGCGGGAGGAACTGGCTATGGCCAACGCGGTCATCGCCGCTCATCCAGCCGCCTGAGGTTTTTTGCGTTCCCTTCGGGGACCAAAACCTCTTCCCTAGTCCCGCTGTGCGCGCTCCCACGTCCGTCATCATCCGCAGCGTCGGGGTCCACACCCCGGAGCGCCGCGTGACCAACGAGGAACTCTCACGGACGGTCGATACCTCCGATGAGTGGATTCGCACCCGCTCCGGCATCGGTGAGCGTCGCATCGCTGGACCTAGCGAGAATCCCTCCGACATGGGGGCAAAGGCCGCCGCGCAGGCCCTCGAGCGCGCCGGCCTCCAGCCAGAGGATATCGACCTGCTGGTCGTGGCCACGATGACGCCCGACTTGCCCTTCCCTTCCACCGCTTGCCTGGTTCAGGCTAAACTCGGCCTGCGCAAAGACATCCCCTGTTTCGATGTCGCCGCCGCCTGCTCGGGCTTCATCTACGGCCTCCAGGTGGTGACCGACATGGTTCGCGGCGGTCGCTACCGCCGAGCCCTCATCATCGGGGCCGAGAAGCTCTCCAGCGTGGTCGATTGGAAAGACCGCTCCACCTGCGTCCTCTTCGGTGACGCCGCTGGCGCCGCAGTCGTCGAGGCCTGCGATGAGCCCAATGTGGGCGTCCTCGGCAACCTGCTCGGTGCCGATGGCTCCAATGCCGAGCTGCTCTGGGCGCCGGCCGGCGGCTCCGCCAAGCCCGCTTCTGCCGAGACGCTTGCGGCCGGCGAACACTACTTACGGATGAACGGCAAAGAGGTCTTCAAACTCGCCGTGCGCGTGATGGCCGGGGCCTGCGAGCGCGTCCTAGCCGAGGCTGGTGTCACTTCCGACCAAGTCACCTGCTTCATCCCGCACCAAGCCAACATCCGCATCATCGAAGGCGTAGCCGCTCAGCTCGGCATCGGCATGGAGCGCTTCCCCCTTAACTTAGAGTGCTTCGGCAACACCTCCGCAGCTTCCATTCCCCTCGCCCTCGAGCAGGCCTGGCGCGAGGGCAAGGTGCGTCACGGCGACCTCATCCTCATGGTGGCCTTCGGGGCCGGCCTCACTTGGGGCGCAACCCTCCTTCGCTGGCATGAACCGAAACGCTAATCTCCTTCTTATCGCGGCCCTCCTCGCCGCGATTCCCGCCTCGGCCCGCCTCGCCCGCGATAACTCGGGCCAGTGGCTTCTGGTAGAATCGGCCCCCACCGACCTTCCGTCCGATCCCGCTGTGCGCGCCGAGATCCTCGCCGAGCTCAACCGCGCCCAATCCGCGCTCGACGCAGGACGCAGTGGCGAAGCTATTTCCGCCGCCGACGACGCCATCGACCCCGCAGAGGATTCCGAAGCCGCCGCTGCCGCTCGACTCATCCGGGCGCGGGCGAGGGCTGAGCGAAACCAGTTCGACGACGCCCTCGAGGACCTGCGCTGGCTGAGCAGTCGCCGCATCGACTTCCCCGAGCTCGAAGCCGCACTCGACCTCCAGCTCGCCCTCGCGCGGCGGCTCGCCAGCGGGGAGGGGCGACGCCTCGGCGGCTGGATACCCTGGTTCGCCGACAAATCCCTCGCGCTCGGTGCCTACCTCGACGTGGTGAGCGCCGCGCCCCGTGGACGCCGTGCCGACACCGCACTGATGGAGCACGCCCGGCTTGCGATTGAGCTCGGGCGACGCGATGACGCACTCGAGTCACTCGAACGCCTGGTCGGCGAGCACCCGGATTCGACCCACCTTCCCGAAGTGCTCGGGCGCCTCGCCGAGCTGCGCGCTTCGGACTCCCCTGGTCCTTACTGGGACCAAGCCTCGGCCCGCGAGGCCCTGCTCGCGCTCGAGAGCCTCGTCATGCAATTCCCTTCCAGCCCGGAGGCGGCAGCCGCACCCGCCCGGATTCTCGCTCTACGCAACCAGATGTCCTCCTCCCGCCTCAGGCTGGCCGAGTTCTACTGGCAGCGCCGCAACAACCCGGAGGCCGCCCGCCTGATGGCCGCCTCCGCTATCACGGTGGCTCCGGATTCCGAAGCCGCGGCCGAGGCGGCCAAGCTCATCGCACGCATCGATGCGGGCGAGGAAGCTCCTGGCACGGTGGCCGACATGGTTCTCGGCCGCTATCCCCGTCGCGCCCAGGCGAACCGACCGGTCGAGGCAACGTCGCCTCCGCCAGCCTTCCGCGAGGAACCGCCCCGCGCGGCCGGAGATCGATGAGAGCCGTTCTCCTCTTGGCGGTGGGCCTCGCCCTCAACGGTTGCTCAGCCTACAAGCTGGGTGGTGGGCAGCCCGCCCAGCGGGACATCGAAGTGCGCCCCGTGCGTAATGCCACTCCGCGTCCCGGTACCCATGCCGCGCTCGACCAAGCCCTGCGGGCCGCCCTTGCTTCCGACGCACGCCTACGGGTGCGGGCGGGCGGTGCGCCCCTTCAGGCCGAGGTGGTTGGCTATGAGCGAGTCAATGCCGCGCGCCGCACCGACGACTCCGTCCTCGATCAGGCCTTCCGCGTCAAACTGACCATCCGTTGCACGCTCGTCTCAGCCGACGGACGCCGCACGCTCTTTCGCGACCGTGAATTCTCCGTCAGCGGCATCCTCGCCGCCGAAGGCGACCTCGCCGGCGAGGAGAGCCGCCTCTTCCCGCGCCTCTGTGCGGAGGTCGCCGCCCAAGTGCGCGACGCCGCCCTCGGCGCCTGGTAACCATGAACCCTGTCGTCGTCGCACCTTCCCTGCTCGCCGCCGACCACGGAGATTTCGCCGCGGGCATCACCGTCATCGAGCAAGCGGGCCTCAACTGGGTCCATCTCGACATCATGGACGGGCACTTCGTGCCCAACATCAGTTTCGGACCCCAGGTGCTCGCAGCGCTCCGCCCCCGAACCCAGCTATACTTTGACACCCACTTGATGCTGCTCAACCCGGACCGCTTCATCGAGGCCTTCGCCGAGGCCGGGGCGAACCGCATCACCGTTCATGCTGAGGCCGACCATGATGTCGCCCGCACCCTTGCTCGCATCCGCGAACTCGGCTGCTCCGCTGGTATCGCGCTCAATCCCGACTCCGACCCGAGCGCCGCCCTTCCCCACCTGACCTCAGTCGACCTCGTGCTCTGCATGACCGTCTTCCCCGGTTTCGGCGGCCAAGCCTTCATCCCGGGCGCGACCGAGACCATCCGCGGTATCGCCGAGGCACGTGAGCGCCTTGGTCTCTCCTTCCGCATCGAGGTCGATGGTGGCATCAACGCGGAGACCGCAGCGACCTGCCGTGCGGCTGGCGCTGACACCCTCGTGGCTGGCACCGCCTTCTTCAAGGCCGGGGACCGCGCGGCCGCGGCACGCGCTATGGCCGGAGCCTGAGCGCCTTAGGGCGCTTCCGGCGGCGAAGCCTCGCGGAGCGCCTTCTCGGTCTGGAGGCGTAACTGCCCGCAGGCTGCATCGATGTCGTGGCCCTTCTCCCGACGCAAGGTCACGGAGACACCCGCGTCACGCAGGATGTCGGCGAATCGGGCCTGACGGGTGAGGCTGGGCCGCTTCCAAGGGAGGCCCTGGACGGTGTTGTAGGGGATGAGGTTGACGTGCGCGTGGAGGTCGCGGGCGATTTCCCGGAGTCGCTCCGCCTGGTCTAGCCCATCATTGACCTCCTCGATGAGGATGTACTCGAGGGTAAGCATGCGCCCATGGCGACGCGCGAAGGCCTTGCAGGCTGGCAGTAGCTCCTTGAGCGGCCACTTACGATTGATGGGCATGATCTTCTCGCGGACCTCGTCGGTCGCACCATGCAGGCTAATGGCGAGCCGCACACCGAGCGGCTCCTCGGCTAGACGTAAGATTCCCGGGACTACCCCGGAGGTAGAGAGCGTGATGCGGCGAGCGCCAAAGCCCAGCCCCCAGGGCGCGTTGGCGGCTCGAAGGGCGGCGAGCAAGTTGTCGTAGTTGGCCATCGGCTCGCCCATTCCCATCACCACGATGTTGTCGAAGGATGCCAGGCCCTGGGCCGCGCGTTCGGGCGAGGTAGCATCCTCTACCCGACAGACTTGGAGTAACTGGCTGACAATCTCTCCAGTGCTGAGGTTACGCTTGAACCCATCGAGCCCAGAGGCGCAGAAGCGGCAGCCAAAGGCGCAACCCACTTGGGTGGAGATGCAGATGGTGCGGCGGGACTGCTCCTGACCAACGCCCTCCATCGGGGCGCGGATGATCACCGTCTCGATGAGCGAGCCATCGCGCAGGCGCTGGAGGAGTTTCTGGGTCACGTCCGTGGCGGTCCGCTTGCCCATCACCTCGGTCGCGGCGAAATCAAAGTTTGCCCCCAGCCAGGCACGGAGAGGCTCGGGCAGGTTGGTCATGACGTCGGCGGACTCCGCCCGGCGTTTGTAGACCCACTCCAGGATCTGGGCGGCCCGGTAGCGGGGGTGCCCCTCTGCTGCCAGACGGGCGGCGAGGGTCTCGGGATTTTCCCCATGAATGGGGGTTTTTTCGGGGGCAAAGGCCATGGTGGGAAGAGGGAGCCGACTGGGGCCCGCCTTATTACTTGCAAGCCTCATCGTTTTGCCTCCAAAACCTTCCTTTGCAATGAGCAACAAGGCGACCTCCCAGCAGCAACCCAAGGGTCCGAACCTGGACCATGCCCTGCAGCGGCTGGCGGACGGCATGCCCGCCTACTGCCTCCACCAGAATTGGGGGATGGGTATCATCCGTTCCATCGACGAGGCGGGCAAGTCCCTCCGCGTCGACTTCCCGGAGCACAAGCGCCTCGGCCATCCGATGGATTTAGAGTTCTGCCGCAACAAGCTCGAGATCCTCGACCCCGCCTGCCTGCTCGCCTCCGCCTACGCCGACGACACCCGTGACAAGGTCGCCAAGCTGGTGTCCGATGACGCGGTCGGCCTGGTCAAGAGCCTGCTCAACGAGAGCCCGACCGGCGAGATCTCCGCCCTCCGCTTGGAGAATACCCTCGAGCGCATCTTCCTCGCCTCAGTACCCGCCAACAAGGATCCCGCCGCCGCCTTCAAGCTCTGGTGGACCCGCGGCCGCGCCGCCCTACGCAAGGACCGCGGCGTCCAGACCCCCGAGCGCAAGGGAGGCACCTATGTGCTGCTCCACGCGCCCTCCGAGCCCGGCCAAGACATCTTCGCTCAGTACGTCGCCGCCAAGGACGACGTCCGTCGCCTACAGCTCCTCGCCGAGCTCGTAGCCCTGCCCGCCGCCGATTCCCGCGACGCGGCCACTCCTGAGAACCTCGCCAAGGTCTCCGCCCACCTCTCCGAAGCCCTCGGCCAGCTGCCTCCCTCCGGCCGTCCCGCTCGCCGCGGAGAACGCTTGGCCGACATCCTCGTCGGCATTTGGAACCGCAACACCCTCTTCGCGCCCGCCAACGAGAACGTCGCCACTGTCGCCCCCACCGCCTCGGACATCGTCGCCCTCGTCCTCGACGAGGCCGAGCTGCTCCACCTCGCCCTCAACATCCCCCATTCGAGCGACAACATCCGCTCCCTCCTCGACCTCATCCGCGCCCACCACGGGGCGAGCTGGCAGGAGAAGGTCTTCGGCCTCCTCTCACACAAGGGCCTCGGGCAGACCAAGGGTGGCTCGGCCAAGCTCGTCTCCGAGACCATCAACTACCTCTCTGAGGCCGACCTCGAGAAGGAACTGGGCGCGCGCCTCGCCGACTGGGTCGATCGCCGTCAAGCCGCTGGCCCCGTGCTTATCTGGGCGACTAAGAACCGCGCCTCGAAGCGCCATGCCGCCATCCTCTCCTCGCTCTCTGGTGCCGGTCTGCTCCGCGCCATCCTCGCCTCCATTGGCGACGATGCCCTCGCGTCCAACTCGACCGCCCGCAACCCGCTGGCCAACGAACTCCAGCGCGACCGCACCCTGCTCTCCGACCTGCTGCGTCCCCCGGGCGGTGAAGGCGCGGACACCGAGACCATCTTTGATCTCGCCCGCACACTGATGCGCACGATGGGTCTCGACCCGATGACCAAGAAGTCGCTCCTTGCGCGCCTCATCGCCATCGACCCCGCAGTCGATTCCGTGGCTAAGTCGCTCGGAGAGTCCAAGGGCGAGCCCGGTTCCGACCAGCAGGTCGACCGCGAGAAAATCCTCTACGTCTCCGCCGAGTCCCTCGCTCTCCGCCGCCGCGAACTCCAGGAAATCGTCAAACAGAAGCTTCCCGAAATCAACGAGGCCATCCAAGTGGCCAAGGAGCACGGCGACCTTCGCGAGAACTCCGAGTACAAGATGGCCCGCCAGGAGAAGGAACGCCTCCAGTCTCGCGCCCAAGAGCTCGAAAAGGGCATCGGCAAGGCCGAGGTTGTCGACTTCACCAAGCCCCCCGCCGACGCTATCGGCATCGGCTCCGTCTTCGACCTGACCCGCGCTTCCACCGGTGAGACCGACACCCGCGCCATCCTCGGCGCCTGGGACACCGACACCGAGGGAAAGATCATGATCATGCCCTACCTCTCCGCCTTGGCCAAGGGCCTGATGGGCCACAAGCCAGGCGAGACGGTCAAGATCTCCGTCGGGCAGGCCGTGGAGCACTGGACCATCTCCAACCTCCGCCGCTGGGTCGACCTCCCTCGCTGAGCGGCCGGCCAGCCCTCTCCGCGAAGCCCCTCCCCGAGGGGCTTCCTCTTTTGACACAACGCCACGAGGCGACCTAGATGTCCCCATGACCGCCCCCTCGGACCTGCTGCGGCTCCTCGCCGATCCCACCCGGGTCCGGATTCTCCTGCTCATCGCTCGCGGCGAGTTGACCGTCGGCGAGCTCCAAGAAATCCTCGGGATGAAGCAGGCCCGCATCTCCACTCACCTCTCCCTACTCCGACAATCCGGGCTGGCTGCCGACCGCCGCGACGGCAAGCGCACCCACTATAATCTCCCCGCCGGGCTCTCCGCTGGCACCCGCTCCCTCCTCGATGCCGTCCGTGCAGCGGTGGAGGGCGAGCCCCAAGCCACCGCTGACCAACGCGCCCTCCGCCGCTTGGTAGAGGGACGCCGTCGCGCCGCCGAGGCGCACTTCAACCGCGTGGCCGGTCGGCTTGGCCGTAACTACTGTCCCGGACGATCCTGGGAGGCCATCGGCCAGATGCTCTGCCTGCTCGTCCCCCGCATCCGCATCGCCGACCTCGGTGCTGGCGAGGGCGTCCTCTCCCAGTTACTCGCGCGGCGGGCGGAGTTCGTCCACTGCATCGATAAATCCCCCCGCATGGTGAAGGTCGGGAGCGACCTCGCCCGCAAGCAAGGTATCCGCAACCTCGACTACCTCCTGGGAGACATCGAGGACATCCCCCTGCGCGCCGGCAGCGTGGACCTCGCCCTCCTCAGTCAGGCCCTCCACCATGCTGAACAGCCCCGGGCGGCCCTTGCCGAGGCCTTCCGCATTCTCCGGCCCGGAGGCCGCATCGTCATCCTGGACCTCAAGGCCCATCGCTTCGAGAAGGCTCGCGAGCTCTATGCCGACCGCTGGCTGGGCTTCGAGCCCAATGACCTCTGCGACTGGCTCGAGTCCGCCGGCTTCGCCTCACCGGAGGCCCGAATCGTCGCCCGGGAGGACACTGGGCCGAGGTTCGAGACCTTGCTGGCAGTGGCCGAGAAGCCCGCTCGCTAGGGGGTTTACCTAGGGGGTTTTTCTTAGCCGAAAAAAGGGGCTTCGGGCTTGGCAATGCCCCCTCAGCCAAGTATCCCTAGGGTTACCCCCATTACCGATGGAAAGACCCGCGTCCCGCACCTACCGCCTGGCCCATGCCGCACTCCTCGCGGTGCTCGTGGCGCTTCCCTCCCTCCCCTCGACCGCTGCAGCTCAGGCCGCCAAGCCGCCCGCCGCCAAGGAGGAGGAATCCCCCACCCAGCGCCTCTGGAACGAGGCGGAGACCGCCCTTGGCAAAAAGCAGTACAAAAACGCCCTCGACCTGTTCAAGAAGCTCGAGGCCGAGTCCGACAAGGCTGGCCTACCCGAGAAGGCAAAGGCCGCCATCGCCTTCCGCCAAGGCACCTGCCTCTACCTACTCGCCAGCCAATCCAAGAAGCCGGAGGATTGGGCCAAGGTGGAGGAGGCTCTCAAGGCTTTCCTGACCAAGTTCCCCCGCGGCACCGAGGACATGCTCGAGGCGTCCAACAACATGCGGGGAGTGGTTCGCCTCTCCCTCATCGAGGTCTACGCCAACCAGTCGAAGTGGGATGCCGCCCTCGCCGACCTCGACGCTCTTCGCCGTCCCAGCCCCGAGATTCGCGGCGAGGACCGCGTCCTCGCCTTCGTCCTGACCGCCAAGGTCCTCGAGGAAAAAGCCAAGGGGCAGTCCGAGCCCGAGCTAAAGGTGGCTCTCGGCCAGGCCATGAACCTGCTCAAGCAGGTCATCGCGGCAGGCATCGGTACTAGCGAGAGCCGCGAGGCCGCCAACAAACTCGTCGAGGTCTACACCAAATTGGGCATGGTCAAGGACGCTGAGTTGCTCCGCGCCGAAATCGAGGCCAAGGGCGGCGGCTCCCCCACCGAGATGGTCCGGGCCAATGTCCAAAGGCTCGAGATCGGCGATGCCCGCTTCCAAGCCGCCGAGGAGACCGACGACCTCAAAGCCCGTGATGCCCTCTACCGGCAGGCCCTCGCGAGTTACCAAGGCACCCTCCGCCGTGCCGCCCTCGCGCGCACCCTCGGCCAGGCAGTCGAGTCCAAGCAGGCCGAGGTGGACCAGCTCAATCGTCTCTACGCGAAGCCAGACGCCACCCAGGAGGGTCTGATCACCAAGGCCAAGGAGGAGGTCGAAGGGTTCCGCAAGATCCAGGCCGAGTTCCTCGCTAATAAGGACTACGACGCCGTCATCGCCTACCGGATCGGCCTTTGCTTGCTCGAACTCGGTCGCCCTTGGGAGTCCTTCGTCGCCTTCCGGGACATCTTCGAGAACAACCCCGGCTTCGAGAAGATTTCAGGAGCCTACTACTACTACATCGACGCTCTCCGCCGCATCGGGCGCAACGAGGAGGCTCGCAAGGTCAGCCGCGACTTCCTGACGAAGTACCCCGACGCCCCTGAAGTGGCCGCTATCGCGGTAGGCCTCGGCGAGATCAGCATGGAGCAAGAGGAGTACGACCAAGCCATCGAGCAGTTCAAGTGGGCCAAATCTAATGTCAAGGGGCTCGACATCTCCGCCCAGCAGGAAATCGACTTCGGTATCATCCGCGCCCTTTTCTCCAACGTCGACTGGGCCAAGTCACGCGCCGCGCTTGACGAGTTCCTCACCAAGTACCCCAAGTCACCTGCTCGGGATTCCGCGCTCTACATGCATGGGCTCACTTGGTTCTTCGAGGGGCGCTACCGGGAGACCAAGGCTTCGCTCGAGAAGTACATGGCCGAGTTTCCCAACGGCCAATACCAGGCCGACGTGCTCTACCGTCAGGGAATCGTCGCTCTGAATGTCCAAGGCCCCGACGAGGCGATTACCATCGCCCGCCAGTGGCTGAGCAAGCACAGCAACTCCAAGGCCGACAACATCGTGGCCCAGATCCCCGAGCTCCACGTGCTCATCGGCGACGCCCACACCAAGAAGGCCGACCTCGAGGGCCGGAAGGCAGCCGACGCCGAATACAAAGCGCGCGTGACCGCAGCCCCCGGGCCCAAGGCCCAACACCTCAAAGTCAAGAGCGACGCCGAGGCCGCCAAGGAGGTCCAAGTCCAGGCCTCCATCGAGGCCTATCTCCTCGCTGTCCGCGCCGCCAAAGCGAACCCACCCGTCCTCGACTTCGCTATCGGCGAGCTCAACAAGTTGCTGACCGGCCGGGGCGACCAGACCCGCCTACGCGCCATCTACCAGGAGCTCTACGACTGGGATAACCAGGCACCGAAGGCACTCTCCTACCTCTACGAGGTGATCAAGGCCACGGAGAAGATGGGCGACGGAGCTGAGTTCCGCGTCCGCACCGAGGCCGCCCAGACCCGCTTCGGCCAGCTGCTCGCTACCGCTCGCGCCAAGGTGGACACCCTCGATCGCGCGGGTAAGATTAACACCCCTGAGTTCGCCCAAGCCAAGACCGAGGTAGCCAAGCTCTCCGAGGACTTGGCCAAGGAATTAGATCTCGTCGAGCAGGACCGGCAGAAGTCCATCCAAGCCGCCCGCCAAGAGGCCCTCGGCATCCTCGGCAATGCAATCAAGTCCGGCATCAACGACCGCCGCCAAGAAGGCGCGGAGCGCCTCATCGGCTTCCTCGCCGAGAAGCTCGCCCGCCGGGTCAAGCGCGTCCGCCCTGGCCAGGAGCCGGCACCCGGTGCCTACACCGCCAAGCAGGCCGAAGCCGACCTCGAGGCCACCCTCGGCGTCACATCCTCCAGTGGCAGCCTGATCGCCCAAGCCCGCCTGCTCTACGGCAAGGCGACCCTCGCCCTCCTTACCCGCGACAACGCCGGCGCCAGTAGGCCTCGGCGCCGCATCGCCGACCTCTACAAGGCCGAGGAGCTCAGCCCAGGTATCCTCGGCACGGTCGGCGACTACCTCGCCACCCGTAAGGACCCCAAGGCCGAGGCCTACTTCTCCTACATCTCCGAGCACCATCGCGCCTCCGACTACGCCGACTTCGGCTTCGCCGGACTCGCCGAGCTGCGCCTCTCCCAAGGCAAGGCCAAGGAGGCGCTCGTCCTCGCCGACGAAGCTACCAAGATGGGCATTACCCTCTCCAAGGAGAAAGATATCCGCTTCACCCGGGCCCGCGCACTGGTTGAGCTCGGCCAGTTCGACGACGCCAAGAAGGAGTTCACCGAGATCAGCGCCGTGCGCGAGTGGCGCGGCGAGATCACCTCGGGCTGCCTCTACCACCTCGCTCTCATCGAAGAGAAGCAAGGACGGACGCAGGAGGCGATTGTCCTCCACCAACGCAATATCCTCGCCTGGAAGAAGCACGAAAAGTGGGTCGCTAAGTCCTACCTCAAGGCCGGCGAACTCCTGACCAAGCTCGGCCAGCGCGACGCTGCCCGAGAGACCTACCAGGAGATGCTCACCAAGGAGCGCGTCAAGGAGACGCCCGAAGCCCAGGAGGCACGCTCCCGCCTGACCCAAATCTGAGACGACCATGCGCACCCTACCGCCCTCCCTCCTCCTGCTCGGCCTCGCCGCCGCGCTTCCCGCCCAGGTCGTCACCTTCAAGAGCGGCGAGCGCTGGGAAGTAAACAGCCCCTTCCAACTCGACGCTAAGGGACAGCCCGTGATCGATGCCAAGAAGGCTCGCTTCAACGCGACCTTCGACCGCCTGGAGCGCAAGACCCTCAGCGGCAACATCGAGATTGTTGCCAACCGCAAGATGGAGGAGGTCGTCCAGATCGAGTGGCCCGCCATCGCACAGCTCGACCAAGCCCGCCAGATGATCCTCCGCGGCGAGGCCTCCAAGGCCCTCGATACCATCGAGACGATTCTGCGTCCCTTCGACAAGGTGAAGAAAATCCCTGGCAGTCCTTGGGTCACCGCGGCCATCGTCAAGCTCGACGCCATCGACCGGCTCGATAACGACGCCGCCCTCGCCACCTTCCTCACCGCGCTCGAGGCGGTCGACGACGGCTCCAACCAGGAGCTCGCTCAGAAGGTTAAGCTGGCCAAGCTTATCCAAAAGGCGCGCCGGGGCGACCATGCCGGGGTCATCACCGACGCCGACGCCCTCATCACCCAGTTCGACGGGGCCGACACCCTCGCCCGCCTTCACATCCTCAAGGGGGCCTCCCTCCTAGCCCTCCGCCGCTACGAGGACGCCATGAACACCTATCTCCGAGTCCCCGTCTTCTACGGCTCCCAGCAGGAGCACCTACCCAAGGCCTTGCTCGGGGCTGCCAAGGCCTTCCGGGGCATGGAATCCCCCGCTACCCGCTCCCAACGCCTCGGGGAAGTGGCCAACACCTATCTTCGCGAGCTCGTGGCGACCTTCCCAGTCTCGGTCGAGGCCGAAGAAGCTAAGTCCCTCCTCCCCAAGGAGGATCGCGAAACCGCCGAGAAGGCCCAGGTCGAGATTACCAAAGCCGCCCAGTGATGCCTTGCACCCCCTCCCCCAACCCACTATACCCACGACACCCATGACCCCGAGCCTCCGCCACACCCTAGCGCTGGTCCTCACGACCGCCCTGCTCAACGCCCAGGAAGCCGCCCCCGGCGTCCAAGAGAAAACCCTGATGGACATGTTCCACCAAGGTGGCTGGGTGATGTACCCCCTCCTCATCGGCTCGATGATGATGGTGTGGCTGATCATCGACGGCTACATGAAGACCACCAAGAAGTACGCCTACCCCGTCGAGCAGGTCGAACAGATCGACGCCTACTTCCGCGCCGGCGACTACCGCAGCGCCTACGCCTACTCCCAGACCGTCACCTCTCCCTTCGCCGACATCATGCGCGCCGGCCTCAAGATGGCGCCCGAGGGCAAGGAAATGACTGAGGAGGCAATGTTCGCCGAAATCGCCCGCGTCAACGGCGACTTGCAGGGTCGCATCTCCTACCTCTCAGTGCTCGGCGTCTGCACCCCTATGATCGGCCTCGTCGGTACGGTCGTCGGCATGATGGATGCGTTCGATACCCTCGGCACCTCCGGCGTGGGCGACCCCTCCAAGCTCGCCGGCGCCATCGGCCACGTGCTCGTAGCCACCGCCGCCGGCCTGGCCGTCGCCATCCCCTCCTTCATCTTCTACTACCTGATCCGCAACCGCATCGCCGACAACCTTCACGACCTCGGCGAGCTGGTCACCAATCGCTTCCGTGGCTTCCCTTACGACGAGGTCGCAGGCAAGACCGACGAGATCGGCGCCGAGCCCCCCATCGCCGCTGCGCCAGTCTGGAACGCCGCTCCCGAGACAGCCGCCCAGGCCTAAA
>JBFZFD010000096.1:0-2749 GCA_041306485.1 Opitutia bacterium
ACTCAGGCACAATTCGACAAGGCCTACGCCAAGCTTATCGCTGCGCTCCGCCCCTGGACCATCGACTTCCACGTCGCCCAAAACGATGGCACCGTCCACGGCACTGGGTCGCACGACAAGACCGGGCGTCACTGCGCAGCGGATGACCCCAAGGGGAAATTAGACATCACCGCCTGCTCCAAGCATTGGCTCGAGGGCGCGGCCGACCGCGGCATCCGCCACATCTGCTGGGACGGCTGCATGTTCCCCAACGCCACCCTCGAGAACCCCAAGACCTGGAACACCATCCTCGGCGCGATGGAAAAGGTCCGCAAGGCACTCTGAACCCACCTCCAACCCAAGCGACACCCCACCATGGCAAAACCTCTCCGCATCGGCCTCATCGGCTACGGCTTCATGGGCCGCACCCATTCCAACGCCTACTCCCAGGTCGGCCACTTCTTCCCTCGCGACACCCCCGCCGCCCGCGAGGTCGTCCGCCAAGCCGTCTGCGGGCGCGACGAAGCCAAGGTCAAGGCCTTCGCGGAGAAGTGGGGCTACGCCTCCCATGAGACCGACTGGCGCAAGTTGGTGGCACGTCCCGACATCGACGCGATCGACATCTGCACCCCCAACGACTCCCACGCCGAAATCGCTTTGGAGTGCGTCCGCCACGGCAAGATGATCCTCTGCGAGAAGCCCCTCGCCCTCAACGGCAGCCAGGGCGAGGAGATGGTGGCCGCGGTCGAGAAGTCCGGCCTGCCCAACCTCGTTTGGTACAACTACCGCTTCCTACCCGCCGTCACCCTCGCCCGCAACATCGTGGCCGCTGGTGAGCTCGGTCGGGTCTTCCACTACCGCGCCAACTTCCTGCAAGACTGGACCATCTCGGCCGAGCTCCCCCAAGGCGGCGCCGGGCTCTGGCGCCTGGATGCAGCCTCCGCGGGCTCCGGGGTGACCGGCGACCTCCTCGCCCATTGCATCGACACCGCCCGCTGGATCAACGGCGAGATCACGGAGGTCTGCGCAATGACCGAGACCTTCATCAAGGAGCGCGTTCACACCGCTACGGGTAAGACACAGCAGGTGACCATCGATGACGCCTGCCTCTTCCTCTGCCGCTTCGAGAACGGCTCCCTCGCGCAGTTTGAGTCGACCCGCTACGCGCGCGGACACAAGGCCCTCTACACCTTCGAGATCAACGGCGAGAAGAAATCGCTGCAGTGGGACCTCCACGACCTCAACCGCCTAAACTACTTCGACCACGGGGTCCCGGGTGACCGTCGCGGCTGGAGCAGCATCCACACCTCGGACAGCGACCATCCCTACGCGGGCAACTGGTGGGTGCCCGGACTCTGTCTCGGCTACGAGCATTCCTTCACCCACGCCTTGGCCGAGTTCCTCAAGTCGCTCGACGATCCCAAGGGTCCCAAGGCCTACCCGGATTTCCGTCACGCCCTCGGCACTCAGTATGTGTGCGACGCAGTACTCGAGTCCGCCAAGACCCGCCAGTGGGTTAAGGTCAAGCGCGCCTAACCGCGCCTAAAGACCGGTAAGAAGAAGGGGCGGGCCAGTGGCCCGCCCCTTTCCTTGGCACGAGTCGTAGGACTCAGGCCATGATGCCCTTGACCAACTTACCGGCTACGCCGGTGAGCCGGACATCAAGACCCTGGAACTTCACGTTGAGCCGGTGATGGTCGATTCCCATCAGCGCGAGCATCGTCGCATGCAGGTCATGCACGTCCACAGGGTTGGTGACGGCGCGGTAGCCGAGCTCATCGGTGGAGCCATGCACATGGCCAGCCTTCACGCCGCCTCCGGCCAGGAAGACGCTGAAGCCGAGGATATGGTGATCGCGGCCAGTACCCTGCCCCATCGGCGTACGGCCAAACTCGCCGCCCCAGAGCACGAGGGTGTCCTCAAGCATGCCACGGTCCTTGAGGTCCTGTAGGAGGGCGGCGCTGGCCTGGTCGACATCCTTAGCCGATCCGCGCATACCGCTTTCGATGTCACTGTGGTGGTCCCACGCCCGGTGATAGAGCTGAATCATCCTCACGCCGCGCTCGGCTAGGCGACGTGCCATTAGGCAGTTGGAGGCAAAGGAGCCATCGCCCACCTCCTTGATCCCATAGCGGGCGAGGGTAGCGGGGGACTCGCCCTTGAAATCAAGCAGCTCGGGTACCGAGGACTGCATCTTGAAGGCCATCTCGTACTGCGCGACGCGCGTGGCGATTTCAGGATCAGCGGTCTCCTTAGCAAGCAGGCCATTGAGACGAGCGGCCTCGTCGATGACCTGGCGCTGGGTGCTCTGGCAGACACCCTCGGGGTTACCGATGTAATGCACCGCGTCGCCGCGTGACTGGAAGAGGATGCCCTGGTACTTGCTGGGGAGCACACCGCTTGACCACTGGCGGGCCGAGACAGGCTGCTGTCCGCTCTTGCCAGCGGAAGTCAGGACGATGTACCCGGGTAGATTCTCCGACTCGGAGCCGAGGCCGTAGAGCAGCCAGGAACCCATCGAGGGACGACCCTTGATGATGGACCCGGTGTTCATGAAGGCGTGCGCCGTGTCATGATTGATCTGCTCGGTCTTCATCGAGCGGATGACGCAGAGGTCGTCCGCCATACCCGCGATGTGGGGGAAGAGGTCGCTGACCTCGATGCCCGACTTGCCATGGCGGCGGAAGTCGACGAATGGTCCGCGCGCCTTGAGTACGGTATTCTGCAACTGGGCCAACTGCTGTCCCTTGGTGAACTCGGCAGGGAAGGC
>JBFZFD010000097.1:0-6312 GCA_041306485.1 Opitutia bacterium
AAGTGTTGTTGTGGCTGAGTCCGCTGACTACGGTGAGGTCGCGCAGGACGGAGCGTGGATTGTCGAGTCCCGTGACCACCGCCTGGGCAGCGGTGAGGGCCCGGTTGGTCTGCATGATATCGTCGACCTGCTGGAAGGTCGTAGCGAGGATGCCGATGAGCGAGGCGATGGCGATGCCAACGACGCCCACGGCGAGGATAACCTCAACCAGGGTGAAGCCGCGTCGGCTGCGAAGGGAAGTTGCGTCGGGGGTCATTTGACGGAAGTGAGCTCGAACTCGCTGGAGTCGGTGGTGAGCGAAAGGTCGCCGCTGCGGCGTAACACGATGGCAGCGAACTTGTCGGGGGAGGTCAGGACGACCTGCCCGCCCACATTGGCACCTTCGGCGACCACTAGCACGACACGCCCGGCGTGGTTGCTGGTACCATCGGCCCCGAACTCGATATAGTACCACTGCTTACCACCCTGTGCGGCTGTATGCACAGTGTTACTGTAGGCCACGATGGTGGTCGATATATTGGGAGCGAAGGTCGGCCGATAGAGCATCATGGGGGCCTGGGTGCCGGTCGGGTTGGGCTGCTCGAAGGTACCAGACACGAGCCCAGTGGGATCAGCGAGGGCGGAAATGCGACTGACGCGACCCGTGGAGGAGGAACCCGTCACGTTGACTCCTGCGGGCATGGTGACGGCCGGATTGGTGAAGCCGGTCGCAGGAGCTGCATTGGGGGCAGGCGGGACAAAAAAGACCCCGGGAGGCAGCATGATAGAGGGATCAGGCGAGAACCATGCGTAGTTGGCGGCACTGGCGCTCGCACCCAGTCCGCGGACTCCCATAGCGATGATAACCTCACGCAGGTGGCGGTCGGGATCGGTGGGATCGTTCTTGATCAGAACGCGGTAACGGAAGTCGGCCGGGGCCCAGGCAAGCGTCATGCCGGCGGGACGCGGCAGGGCGGCGCGATTGGCCATCGCCTGAGCTCGTACCGAGCGGAGGGTCGAGGAGAGCATGCGTTGGCCGTTGGCTAGGCCCTCGGGGTTGGTCGGCTTGATCGTGAGGATCATGCCAGCGAGGATGAGGATGACCGAGATAACGATCATCAACTCCACGAGGGTGAAGCCCCGCCGGGAACGAGCCGGTGTCTTGGAGGCGGGGGAGATCACTGGACGGAAATGACGTCGGCGTAGTCGTCGCGCTTGGTGCCGACGGCGGCGGTCGGCACATCCAAGGCGGTGACGTCGGTCGAGGAGGTGTAGACAATCACGCGGGCGGGGATGCCAGCGGCAGCGGACAGATTACGGATGTCGGTAGGGATGCCGGTGGAGGGGGTGACGGCCCCAGAGGCGGAGGTGATGCTACCGCTTCCGTTGAAATCAATGACCACGCGGATGTTGCGGTTGCCGAGGCGATCGACTAGGAAATTCCCGGAACCCAAGGTCGCATCGGTAGCCCCCGTCGGCAACTTGGTGAAGTCCTCGTAATCCTCGCGAGAGAACTCGATGAAGGGCTCGGCATTGCGATTCCACCTCGCGCGATTGCCGGTACCACCCGCCGACAGCATAGTGCCATTGGGGTGGCGGCCGGCGAGGCACATGATGAGGTTAGCACCCAAGGGGGTAGTCTCTAACTTGAAGCAGGTGTCGGCGGTCGGGTAGGTGCCACCAGCCAGATTGGGGTAGAAGCCGTAGGCCTGCTTGTAGCGCACCAGACCTGAGGCCCAACCCGCGAGGGCGGTCTGGGAATTAGCAATCTTGGCTCGCTTCTGAACCCCCATGGCAGCGGGGATGAGGACTGCGGCGAGCACGCCGATGATGGCAACCACGGTCAGGAGCTCGATGAGGGTGAAACCAGGACGGGGGGTCGTGCGCATGGAAAGAGATGGAGGGCGGAGAACCCTCGACTCCACTATGGGGGGCTGGAGAGGGAAGGAAAGCCGCAAAAGGGGCTTCAGGAGGGGGCCTTCCATCCCATTCTGTTGGCCAGACGGCTGAAAGAAGCCTCCCCAAAGCCCAGCCGGCGCTTGGTCTCGGCGTCACGAGCCAGCGGGTTGGAAAGTCCGCGGATAGCCCGGGTATCGCTCCAAGCCAACTGCCCCCTCAGCCAAGGCCAGACGGGGTCGCTGGGTACGGGAAAATCGGACCCATGGACAATCCGGTCCGCCAATTCCCCCATCAGGCGGGGGATGGCGGCGGAGCGAATGGGTGAGGCGAGGGCGGAGTTGTCGACCAGGAGATGAGGGAAGCGCCGTGCTAACCCGATGAGGTCGCCTAGGTGGTCTTGTCCCCAGGGAAGCGAGCGACTGGCACCATGGGCAGCGATGCAGGTCACGCCCTGCTCGAGGGGGAGGATCAATACCTTGGGGCTCTCGAGATCGGGCCTAAGCACGGGCAGAGTCAGCTCGCCGCCGGTGTGAGCAAGAAAGACGATGCGGAGACGGGCGCAAGCCGCCCAAAAGGCGGCATACCTCGGGGCGGAGCAGTCGGCCGCGTGACAATTAGGCAGGAGCTTGAGCACCCGTGCGCCCAGGGCGGCGCAACGTTCGAGCTCATCAATGGCGTCAGGTCGGCTGGGATGGATGGAGACCGCGGGAATTAATCGCGCGGGGTCGCGACGGCAAAAAGCGAGAACGGCATCGTTCGGCACGCGAAAGCCCGCCATGGGCAGCGGGCAACCTTGCTCATCGTGCGGCAGGTCTTGGGCAAGGATGACGGCGCCGTCCAGACCGGAGCCGTTGACATGCCCCATCAGCGCCGTGTCGAAGGCCGCATCCAGCCCACCTTGCAGGCACAGAGGTGGCACCCCAGCCTCGCGCAGGAGAAACCTAGCCTGCAAACGGTTCCAAGGCGTACGAAGGAGAAAAGCGCGACCATCCCCTGAGGAGCCATCGCCCACCAGATGAACGTGGCAGTCGAGCCGCATCCTTTAACGGGGCAGCAGGATGAAGAAGGCCGCGGAGACGAGGGTGGGGATGAGGGCCCAGAGGAACAACTTGACCGGTGAAACGCCGTCGCCGAAGTGGCGCGCGAGAATCGAGAGGCCGGCGGGGTTGGGAGCATTGGCGATGACCGTCAATCCACCCCCGGTGACGGCGCCGGCAAGGACGGCAAACTGGAGGGCACGCGCCGTCTCGGACCCATCGGACAGCGCTGGCACCTGCGCAGCGAGGTAAGTGATGGCAGCGTTGTCGTTGAAGGCCGTGAGGATGGTAGCACCAGCGAAGAGCTCGAGTTCGCCAAGGCGCGTGAGGATAGGGGATATCCACCAAGATTGCAGCCCGCCATGGAGCACGAGCGAGGCGAGGAAGAAGGCCACGAGCAAGGGACCCCGGAGCTGGATGGGGGACTGCCACTGGGGTGTGGCCACGGTGAAGGCGAGGAAGACCAACAGGCCAGCCATCAGGAGGGCTCCGTGATGCCCGATGAGCATGAGAACGGTCCATGCCATGCAGACAAGATGGGCACCGACTACCCAAGAAGGCACCTTGGCCTCAGACTCAGGATGCAGGGGCGGATCGGCCCGGCGAGCGAGCTCAGCGAACTCCTTACGGAAGAGAAGGCCGTAGATGATTGTTGAGAACAGAATGGCAAGGACCGCCTTGAGCCCGAAATGGAGGAACATGTGAGGTGTAGTCCAACCCCAGACACCTGCCACCATGACCACGGGGGGCGCAGCAAAGTGCGTCAGGGTGCCGCCGATCGAGACGTTGACGAAGAGTAGGCCGAGCGTGGCGTAGCGCAGGCGCATCGATGGCTTCAACTCGTGGAACTGGGCCGAGATCATGAGGGCGGCGATAGTCATCGCCGCGGGCTCAGTGATGAGGGAGCCCAAGAGCGGGGCCACGATGAGGACGACCGCCCAGCGCATCATGGGGGTGCCACCGAGGAAACGTGCGAGGTTGTTGAGGAGGCGGGAAGCGGTGCTGAAGATGGGACGCGAGGAGGCAATCGCCATGATGACAAAGACGAACAGGGGCTCAAGGTACTTGGGCGAGGCGAGGATGCGGACCCCCTGCACTGCCTGCTCAGAGGCCATCTTGGTCGCCAAGGCGTAATCCGCGGTCTCCATGTAGGCGGTGGCAAAGTCCCAGCCCTTGCCTGGCCAGAAGACGAAAGCATAAAAGAGGAAGAAGGCCCAGATGCCGAAGATTGCCTCAATCTCCCCGAGGAAGTGAAGAAGCGAGGCACGGAAGCCAGCGGACTTACCCTCGGCATTAACCGCGGCCTTACCTTGCCGGACCCTCTCCGCATGGGCTAGGTCTAACTTGTGCGCCATGCCGGCAAACCACGGGGCTAGGAAGGTATGGACGATAGCCAACAGGAAGATGGCCGAAGCGACAGGGAGGAAGGGATCGGCGGTGGCGGCGGCGCTGAGCTCCTGCCAGAGACTGGGTGATGAGGCCATGTCCTCCTAGTTGGACGAGTCGCGTGCGATTGCAATAACGACCGAACGCCGGTCGCGGCTCAGTAGCCGCCGCCCAGCGCTTTGACCAGCTGGAGATGGGCGACCAGCCGGTCGCGGCGAGCCGCGGAGGCGACGACCACCGCCGCAGCATGGGCGACCTGGGCCTCGGCCCACTGGCCAGGCCCAATCTCGCCTGCCTCGTGTCGCTTGCGCGCGAGCTCGAGGAGGGTAGCGGAAGCGGCGGCCCGGCGTTCGGTTGATTCCGAGAGCCTGATGGCCTCACCCATGTCGACCAAGGCATCGCGCGTCTCGCGTAGCGCACCGAGGGCGACGCGCGAATAATTGGCAGCGGCCGCGGCCGAGGCAGCCCGGGCAGCCTCGGTGCGACGACGTGAGGCGCCCCAGTCGAGCAACTCATACTCGATAGCGCCGCCCACCGCAGCGGTCGCAGCAGGCGTGGTAAACAATCCGGTGAGCTCGCGGCTGGCGGAGCCGATACCCGCGGTCAACGACAGGCGAGGAAAGGCGGAAGCCTTAGCCACGCCAATCTCGGCATTGGCGGAGATCGCGAGTTGCTCGGCCTCACGGACATCCGGCCGACGCTCGAGCAAGGAGGCAGGCAACCCCGAGGCGGGAGGCGCGGGAATCGCGAGGGGGCCGGTGGCAGCGGGCACCTGCAGAGAAGCATCACCGACCAGAGTGGCGAGGAGGTGACGCAGGGAGGAGTCCTGGCGGCGCGCGGTGGACAAACGAGTCAGCGCATCAGCCCGAGCAACTTCGGCGAGGGCGACCTCGTCGGGCGCGGCGGCGCCTGCGGCGACCCTCTCCTGAGCGATGCGCAGGAACTCCTCGCGGGCGGCGAGAGCGGTGGTCATGGCGGCGAGCTCGCTCTCAGCGGAACGGAGGCCGACATACGAGCGGGCGACCAAGGTGGAGACGGAGAGCTCCGCGGCGAGGAGGGCCTCCTGCCCTGCCCCGAGCAGAGCACGGGAGGACTCGCGGGCGCGACGCGCCCTTCCCCAAAGGTCGATTTCGTAACTCAGCGAGAGGTCGGCGGAGGCGATAGGGCGGATACGGGGCGTGCCCTCGGGGAAATTGGTCGCGAGGTCGATGCTCGCCCTGCGGCGCTCGTAACCAGCGGCGGCATCGAGCGAGGGGAAACCTGCGGCCTCGATTTGCCCGAGGATGGCCAGGGCTTGGTCGACCTTGGCCGAGGCTTCGAGGATATCACGGTTGCCGACCAGGGCGCGCGCGACGAGGTCGTCGAGCACGGGGTCGCCGAGCGCGCGCCACCAACTAGCGGCTACAGCCTCACCGTCACGGTTAAGGGAGCCGTGGTCGGCCGGCATAGGTTGGACCGGGCGTTCATAGTCAGGCCCGGCCGCGCAACCGGCGAGGAGTAGGGCGCAAAGGGTGAGCGGTCTCACAGGGACACCTCCGTCTTCTGGGCGGCGGCCTTGCGGCGGCCAGAGAGCAGGTGGAAGAACCAAGGAATAAAGAGCGTGGCCACGAAAGTGTCGAGGAGCATGCCGCCGATGACACCCGTGCCCATTGAGCGGCGGGCGGCGGAGCCGGCGCCGAAGGCGAAGGCCAGCGGTAGGACGCCGAGGATGAATGCCATGGAGGTCATGACGAGGGGCCGGAGACGGAGGCGGGCGGCCTCAACGGCGGCCTGGGCGGCGTCCATGCCTGACCGCCGTGCGGATTCGGCGAACTCTACGATGAGAATGGCGTTCTTGGCCGCGAGGCCGATCAGGGTCACGAGCCCGATCTGGAAATAGATGTCGTTAGGCATTCCGCGTACGAGCAATGCGAGGAGGGCGCCGAGCGAAGCGAAAGGCACGGTGAGCAGTACGCTCACGGGCAGCCGGAAGTCCTCGTAGAGCGCGGCGAGGATGAGGAACACCATGAGC
>JBFZFD010000098.1:0-31608 GCA_041306485.1 Opitutia bacterium
GTCGGGCTGCTCTGGCCGAGCGTTAAGTAGCCAAGGCCGGTGCGTGACATCAGGGCACACATCTCGCGGAGACGGATGTCGCTTCCGAGAAACTCGGTCGCCTCTTCGAAGGTTAGCGCAAGGATGTCGGCGGCGGACTTGCCGTTCCAGCGTAGCCCGGCGGCGACGGGGCCGAAGCGCGACCCTCCACAGGCTTCGCAGGGCACGTAGGTCTCGGGCAGGAAGCTCATCTCGAGGCGGGCACGTCCGGCGCCAGCGCAGGCCTCACAGCGCCCGCCGCTAGTGTTGAAGGAGAAGAAGCCAGCACCCAGGCCACGCATCGCCGCCTCGGGTAACTTGGCCAAGCGCTCGCGCACGAGGTCCCAGGCTCCGATGTAGGTCGCCGGGGTGGAGCGCGGCGTCTTGCCGATAGGATTTTGGTCGACCACCACTATCTGCCGGAGTCCGCGCAGACCGGTCAGCTCTCGGAAGGCCTTATCGCCCAGCCCGAGTGCGACGCCCTCGGAACCCTTGGCGCCGTCTTTCCCGCGCCTCAGGGCGTGCATTGCCACCGGTGCCAGCAGGTCGGAGAGCAGGGTGGACTTGCCCGCACCGGAGACGCCCGCTACCACACAGAGTCGGCCGCGGGGAAGGCGCAGGTCGAACCCGCAAAGATTGCGCAGGGCTGCGCCACGGAGCTCGATCCAGGATTCGGGTGCTTCTTTGCCGCGCGTACCTACACCTCGCCGGGAGCCGCGCAGGGGATGCAACATCGGCTCGCGCAGGGCCGCGCCGGTCAACGATCCCTCGGTGCGCATCACTTCCTGTACCGTGCCCTGGGCGAGGATGCGCCCGCCGTTGCGTCCGGCGCCAGGACCGAGGTCGACCACGCGGTCGGCGGCGCGCATGGTGTCCTCGTCATGTTCTACCACGAGCACGGTATTGCCGCGGTCGCGGAGCGCCTTGAGCGATTCAATCAGGCGATCGTTGTCCCTCGGGTGCAGACCGATGCTTGGCTCATCGAGCACATAGAGCGCGCCCGAGAGGGTGGAGCCGAGTTGCGAGGCGAGGCGGATACGCTGAGCCTCGCCGCCCGAGAGGGTGTCGGCCGCCCGGTCGAGCGAGAGGTAGCCGAGTCCAACGCCGCCCAAGAAGCTCAGCCGCGCGGCGATTTCGGGTAAGATGGCTGCGGCGATCGCCTTTTCGCGGGCGCTGAGGCGGAGGCTATGCAGGAACGCCAGACTCTCCGCAGGAGGCAGGGCGAGCAGCCCGGGGAGTGAGAGTGAGCGGTCAGCGCCTTCGAGAAGGACATTCCGTCCGAGGGGCCCGAGACGCGCGCCGGCGCAGGCCGGGCAGACATCCTCGCCCACGCGATCGGAGAGGGCGTCTTCGTTGAGCGTCTCGGCTTCGTCCGCGGCGAAGCGCTCGATGACACGTCCGTGACCCCGGCAATCTGGGCACCAGCCGCGGGGTGAGTTCCAGGAGAGGTGCTTGGGGTCGATCTCCGGGTAGGCCTCGCCGGTGGCGGCATCGACGCGACTAGTGGAAAGCAGGGCGATCTCGCGGCCGCGAGGATCTGAGATGACGAGCGCGCCCTTGCCCAAGCGGAGGGCGTCACGGGCGGCGGCGCGGAGTGCACGCTCCCCCTTCTCCGACTCGCCGTCGGGACGTGTCACTTTGCCGCCGTCGGAGAGCTCGGCCACGACGACATCGACATCGTGCTCGCGGTAGCGATCGAGGCCCTTGAAGCCATCGGCATCAAACAGCGCACCGTCGCACCTCAGCCGGCGCATCCCGTGCTCGATGGCCCAGTCGGCCAAGGGACGGTGGTGGCCCTTGCGCGAGCGAACCAGCGGGGCGGCGAGTAGCAGGGTCCCCTTATTTTTCGTCGTGAGCTCGCCGAGACGGCGCACTACCGCGTCCTCGGTCAGGCTGACGAGTGGCTTGCCCGTCGAGGGACTGTGCGGCGTGCCGGCACGCGCGAAGAGCACGCGCAGGTACTGGGCGACCTCTGTGACCGTCGCTACGGTAGACTTGGAGGAGCCACGCGTGATACGTTGTTCGATGGCGACCGCGGGGGGCAGGCCACGCAGGGCATCCAGGTCGGGCTTGGGCAACTGCTCGACAAATTGTCGGGCGTAGGCGGAGACGCACTCGAGGTAGCGCCGCTGGCCCTCAGCGAAAAGGATGTCGAATGCCAAGGTCGACTTACCTGATCCCGAAACACCCGTGAGCACTGTCAGCTGGCCGTGGGGAAGGTCGAGGGAGATGTCCCGGAGGTTGTGCTCGCGACCGCCGCGCAGCTCAATGGCTTGGGGACGTGCGGGCCTTTCCCCGGGCTCGGACACGGCGAAGGCATCATTGTCCTTCGCGAGCAGACGTCCAGTCGGTGTGTCGCTCTGGGCGACCCTCTCGGGTGTGCCCTCAGCCACGAGTAGGCCACCCCCGGGGCCCGCCTCCGGACCGAGCTCAGCTAGCCAGTCGCAAGCCGCGAGCACGTCACGGTGATGCTCCACCACCATGAGCGAGTGTCCGCGCTCGACCAAGCGTTGGAGCAAGCGGAGGAGCCGGGCGACATCTTCGCGGTGCAGTCCGGTGGTGGGCTCGTCGAGCAAGAGCAGTGAGCCTGCCGCGGCAACCTTCGCTGCGCTCGGCTTGCGCCCTCGCTTCGTCGTGGGCGTGCGGTCGATCCCGCCGAGGAAGCGCACCAGCTTCAAGCGCTGCGCTTCGCCGCCGGAGAGCGTGGTCAATGGCTGGCCAAGGCGGAGGTAGCCGAGGCCGACTTCCTCGAGCACCGCCAGTTGGCTGGTAGCGGGGGTGCGTGCGCCGAGGAACTCGCGTGCCTCGGTGACCGTGAGGTCGAGCAAGTCGGCCACGGATTTCCCATCGACCTTTAGCCGGAGGATATTGTCTCGGAAGCGTCTTCCCTCGCAAGACGGGCAGGGCACCGCCACGTCGGAAAGGAACTGCATCTCCACCGTTTCCCAGCCTGCGCCACCACAGCGCTCGCAGCGACCCTCGCCTGCATTAAAGGAAAAGTGCGAGGGCGTGAATCCCTCTGCCCGCGCCTCTTCGGTGTTGCCCAACCAAGTGCGAATGGCGTCCCAGGCCCCCGTGTAGAGTGCGGGGTTGGAGCGTGGCGTGCGCGTGACCGGTGATTGGTCGACCAGTGCGACCTCCGCGACGGGCTGGTCAAGTTTGAGCCAACCCGGATCTTCGGCACGCGCGTCGCCGGTCTCCGGGTCGCGTCCACCCAGCACTTGATGCATCAGGGTGGACTTGCCCGAGCCAGAGACACCGCAGAGTCCAACCAGCCGCCCGAGCGGTAGGTCGATGCGTAGGTCATGCAAGTTATTGGCGGTGGCGCCCTGCACCCGCAGGCGCGGCGTGTCCGCATCGACCACGCGGCGTGGCGGCGCCTCCGGGCGCGAGCGTCCGGACAACCAGTCGCCGGTGACCGAGCCCTTGGCGCGGAGCACGCCACCGGGCGGGCCTTGGTAGACGAGATTACCGCCCCCCGCACCGGGCTTTGGACCGATTTCAATTAGCCAGTCCGCCGAGCGCATCACGGATTCGTCATGCTCGACCACGACCACGGTGTTCCCTTGGTCGACCAGCCCGCGCAGGATGCCGACCATCCTCCCGATGTCCCGCGCATGCATGCCAACGCTAGGTTCATCTAGGATGAAGACGGTGTCGGCGAGAGCGGCGCCCAGGCACGAGGTAAGGTTAACCCGCTGAACCTCGCCGCCCGAGAGCGTGCGCGAGAGGCGGTCGAGCGTCAGGTAGCCAAGGCCGACTGCCTCGAGGTAGCCGAGTCGCGCGAGGATAGCCTCGAGGGCGTGCTCGGCTGGGTGGCGTGCCTTCTCGGCGCGGTGAGGCGCGAGCCGGGCGCGCAGGGTCGTGACAGTCATTCCGTAGAGCTCGGGTAGAGTCGAGCCTTCCCAGCGCCAGCAAAGGGAGTCGGGTTGGAAGCGAGCCCCGGCACAGGCCGGGCAGGTCTCGTAGGCGCGGTAGCGGGAGAGGAAAACCCGCACGTGCATCTTGTAGGTGGTCGTTTCCAACCAGCGGAAGAAGCCGCGGATGCCGTACCACTTGCTCGACCAGTCGCCCGGCTGGTAGTCTGGCTGGCCGTCGCGGATGAAGTTGCGCTGCGCCTCGGTCAGGCGCGACCAAGGACGATCGACGGGGATGCTCTTGGCGCGGCAGGCCTTCAGCAGGTCACGTTGGCTTTCCCCGTAGACTGCGCCCTGGAAGGGAGCGATGGCGCCGTCGGTCAGCGAGAGCGAGGGGTCGGGGATAATCTTTGCCCAGTCGAGACCACTGACGCGCCCGAAGCCGCGGCACGCGGGGCAGGCACCGAGCGGCGAGTTGAAGGAGAAGAGCGCGGGCGAGGCGGCACGGAAGCGCCGGCCGTCGACCGGCGACTCAAGACTCTCCGACTCTCGCAGTAATTCCACGCCGTCGGCGCCGAGCACCCGGAGGCGCCCACCGCCGAGACGGAAGGCCGCCCTCGCCGCCTCGTCGAAGCGGGCGCGTGAAGCGGGTGCGATGGCCATGCGGTCTTGGGCGACGGTGATTTCGGCGAGCTTCTCGGGGAGCTTGTCTTCGCCGATCATGACCCAGCGGTCGCCAGCCCAGGCACGGGTGAAACCTGCCCGCGCGAACTCCGCGATGATCTCTGCCCAGCCAAGACCCTCAGGCTTGGCTACCGCGAAGCCGATCACGACCTCTCGCCCTGGTATCATTACACGGCAACGTTCCCAGGCGCTCTCCGGTCCACCCGGCTTCAGTGGCTCGCCGCTGGCAGGATCGATCAGCCCGGCTCGGTGCGCGAACCACACTTTGAACCAGTCGCAGAGCTCCGTCATCGTGCCGACAGTCGAGCGCGAGGTGCGCACGGCGTTGCCTTGGCGGATGGCGACCGAGGGTCGGATGTTCTCCGCCGAGTCTAGTGCTGGCGCCGGAAGGAGCTCGAGGAACTGCCGTACATAAGGAGAGAAGGTCTCAACGTAGCGCCGCTGGCCCTCGGCGTGCAGGGTGTCGAAGACGAGCGAGGACTTACCCGCGCCGCTGAGCCCCGTCACCACCACCAGCCGTCCGATGGGGATATCGACATCGATACCCTTGAGGTTGTTTTGCCGGACACCGCGCAGGCGGATGGACTCAGGGGGGCGTCGGGACATTGGAAACCCGCCATCGGACGGGAATCCCTACGCTAGGCAAGCCTTCCGCCTAGCCTGTCGGGAAAAGACCCGTGGGCGTACAGATCCAACCGACCCTCCGGTCGTGCACCTCGACGGGCACCGTCTCGACCAGCTGGAAACCATGACACCAGCCAATCACAGCGGTCGCGGCGCCTAGCCGACCAAGCAGGCGGTCGTAGTCGCCACCGCCCTGTCCGAGGCGGTTTCCCTGACGGTCGAAGGCTAGTCCTGGTGTCAGCACGAGGTCCACCTCGGCCAGGTTGACCTTTGGTGCCTCCTCAGACGGTTCGTTGATACCGTGTGGCCCCGGCACCATCGCGGTGGAATCCTTCAGCAGGCGAAGTTCCATCCCTTCCCTCGTCTGACGAGGAAGCGCAACGCGCTTACCCGCGGCGAGAGCGGCGGCGAGGAGCACGCGCGTCGGCAACTCGCCGCGGACAGCCACGTGCAGGGCGACGGTCCGGGCGCGGGTCCAGGCGGGATGGGATAGTAAGGCTGCCGAGGCACGGGCCTCGGCCTCGGCCAGGGAAGCCGCGCCGAGTGCCTGTCGCTGGGCACGCATCGCGTCGCGCAGAGTCCGTTTGTCCATCGGATTCAGAAGATGCGGTCGAGGACCAGGGCAAGGAGCACTGTCGGCAAGTAGAGCAGCGAGAACAGGAAGAAGGGACGCGCCGCCTCTGCGCGAGTCGAGGGCTGTTGGAAGCGCAGTCCGAGCAGGGCAAAGGCCGCCCCTGCCAGCGTGGCTACCACGGCATAGGCGATGAGAGAGGGGTCAAGCAGCACGGGCGCTGCCGAGGCGAGGAGTGTCCCACCAAGGAAAACAGAGGACTGGCGGGCGGCTGTACCGCCGCTGGGGTCCTCCACTGTTGCCACGCGGAAGCCGCCCGCTGCGTAGTCGTCGCGCCAGAGCATGGCCAGTCCCATGAAGTGTGGCACTTGCCAGCAGAATAGCAGACCGAAGATTGCGAAGTCGAAAGGCCCAACGTCACCGGTGCGCGCGGCCGCTCCGATGAGCACGGGCAGGGCGCCGGGGAGCGAACCCGCTACCGTGCACCAAGGAGTCCGGCGCTTCAGCGGGGTATAGAGCAGAAGGTAGGTCGCCGCGGTTGCAGCGGTCAGCACCATCGCGAGGAGGTTAGTGCCCCACCCGACCATCCCGAGGCCAACCGTGAGTAGCACGAGCCCGTAGATCAGGGCTTGGATTGGCTGGAGGGTCCCGACGGGCAGGGGGCGCTTGGCGGTCCGGCGCATGCGGGCATCCGCATCGCGCTCCATCCATTGGTTGAGGGCACCGCAGGCGCCGGCGGCCAGCGCGGTCCCACCGGTGAGCCAGGCCAAGCGTAATCCCGGCGCGTTGCCACCAGGAATCGCCACGAGGTAGCCAGCGACTGCGGTGAGGACGGCAAGGAGCGAGAGGCGGGGCTTGGTCAGTTCCCAGTAAGCGCGGCCGCTCATGCGGTCGGCTGCGCCGGGCGGCGAAGATTGAGCAGCGCAAGTGCGCAGGTGCTGGAGAAGAGGATGGCCCCGACAATCACGTGCACGGTGCGCACGTGCGGGTTGGCGGGCAGGCCGATGGCGAGGATGCCGAGGAGGATTTGCACTGCTAGGGTTATGGCCACGATGGAGGCGAGGGTGCGTGCCTGGCTGTTCCGCCAAGAGGCAACGACGAGCCAGGCCACGGCGGCGACAGCCACGAGCGCTCCAGCGCGATGAGCCGCGTTGACTGCCCAGACCCAGCCATCGCCGATATCGGGCAGGAAGAGCGAGCCACCGTCTGTCACCCAGAGTGTGACACGATTCTGGCGCATCACCGCCCCCGCCACCATCACCGCTAGCAGGAGCGCCGGCGCCGCCATCGCGGGGCGGCGGCCGTAGGTCGTGACTGAAGTTTCCATGCGCCAGAGGCGCGTGTGGGCGAGCGTGAGGCAGGCGAGCAGGGCGACGGTTAACTGGGCGGTGATGGCATGGGCGATGCCGAAGCCGATGCCCCCAAGGTTATGGGCTGTGCCGGTGTTGAGCTGGTCGAGCATCACCCGCGCACCACCGAGCAATCCTTGGAAGACTACCAAGCCCGCGAGCGCGTAGGCTGCGAGGCGCACACCGCGCCGCGGTTCGCGGAAGCCGTGGACGATCGCCACCACTCCGAGGAGCAAGCCGAACTTGGCCGCTGCCAGGCGGTGAGAGTGTTCGGCGAACATATCCAAATCGGTCAGCCAGCCGGGAGGGTTGACGGATCCGTTGGAAAGGGGCCAGTCGAGAAAGGCCATGCCCGCGCCGATGGAAGTGGTGAAGCCGCCGGCTTGGAAGACGACGACCGCCCAAGCTAGCGAGAAACCGCAGAGCCCGAGCAGGACCCGGTCGGGTCCCCCGTTTTCGCGCGTGTCGGTCGTCATGGCGGACGAGTGGAACGGTTTGGTGGTCCGGGGCAAGCCGCGTCACTCCTCAGGCACCCGCCGCGTGGCGGCCAAAGGCCCGGATCTTCGCCACGAGGTTGGAAAGGCCGTTGCGGCGGTTGGGGGAGAGATGCTGGGTGACCCCGACATCGCCTAGGAAATCGGCGTCGGTCGCCGCCACCTCGGCCGCGGTGGCGCCGTCGTAGAGCTCGCAGACGAGGGTGGCTATGCCTTTGGTGATGAGCGAGTCGGCATCGCAGCGGAAGCGGCAGGTGCCTTCCTCCGAAGTCGGATGCAGCCACAGGTTGGAGGTGCAGCCTTCGACCAGCAGCGCGGGCACCTTGAACTCAGGGGGCAGGCCAGGGGCCTCCTTGGCCCGGTCGATGATGTACTGGAACCGTTCGTGCGGGTCCTCGAAGGGCGCCAACTCGGCGATGAGGGCCGCGCGCTTCTCCGCGAGCTTCATGGGAGGGTCATCAGCGCCCGAGGAAGGCGTCCTTGTCAAGGTCGGGCCGGATCAGCGGCGTGATCGCGGCCTCGAGGCTGCGTCGACGCTCAATCGGCACCTCACCGGCCTCGCTGCGCAGCCAGGAAAGTATGTCTCCCCAAATCGTGGGGATGGGGCGGCGCCCGGCGAGCAGACGTTCGACCTCTTCAATGAGGGAAGTCCGCGTGCCGCGGGCCTCGCTTTGGCCGGCAATGATGCGCGCTGAGACCCAGTCGGCGCGAAGTTGAGAGTGCCAGGGATGCTGGCGCACGCCTTGAGCGAGGATGCGCACGGCAGGCTCAGCCGCCTCGCCGTCCACCAAGTGCCGCGCGACAGAACGGTAGGCCTCTGGGCCAGGTAACTCGGCGAGGAAGGCTTCAAGGTGTTTCTCGGCGATACTCTGGTCGGCATTCGCCGCCGCCTCGTTGGCCTTAGGCCGCAGGTGGTGGGCGATGCCGAGCAGCGCCTGCACCATCGCTTGGTTGGAGCGGAAATGCGTCGGCTGGGCGCGGTTGATATTCTGGTAGGTGCGGATGGCGAGGTCGGACCGCCCAGAGCGGATGAGCGACTCAAGGTGGAGCGCACTGAAAGTCGCAGTATCATAACCCTTGGCGATAGCGAGGTTGGCCAAGGTCTCGCAGATGGCGCTGGCCCCGCGCTGGGAGGCGAAGTTGGCCAAGGCGAGCAGCACCGCGTCGTTGTCCGAGTGTCGATCGAGCACAGCACGCAACTCGCGATCGAACTCCTCGGCCTGCCCTAGTTTGGAGAGCACGGCCAAGCGCTGTACCCGCAGGAATCCATTGGAGGGGTCGAGCGAGATGCGGTCGTCCAGAATGGAAAGCGCCTGCCTGGGTTGCTTCGCTAGCAGGAGTAGCCGCCCATGCTGGGCGAGGATGGCATCGCGCTCGGGACCCTTGAAGTCCGCCACACGGTTCTCCAGCAGGCTGAGGGATTGCTGCACGCGACCACCGTCGAACAAGACCAAGGAGTGCAGGAGGACGCCGCTGGCTGTCCGGTCGATGCGATATTGTTCTATGATGGCAACCGCCTCGGGATAACGTCCCACCCAATAGAGGGAGGTTGCAAGCTGGCCAGCAGCGATATTACGGGTTTCGCCATCTAAATCGCTGATTTGCAGTATCTTACCGAAAATTTCGACCAGTTGCGAATCAAGGTGGCGAGCTTGGAGGAGTTGTCCGTAGCGTTCCAGCAGGGCGCGGTCGACTGCATCGTAGGGTGACTTTTGCTTTATACCGTTCTTAAGCAACGAGATAGCATCATCTGTCTTTCCGAGTCTGCGGTGCAGGATGTCGGCGTAGAACAGCTTCACCCGGGGGTTGCTGGGGTTACATTTGAGGGCTAATTGAGCGGCTTGGACGGCGGTGGGGAGATCGCCGTCGTCGAGGTGCTTTTTGCCGACCTCCATGAAGTAGGAGGCCAGGGAGGCGAGGTGACGCTGACGGATGCTAGCGGCGTTCTCTGGGTCGACTTGGATGGCGGCGAGGGTGAGGCGGACGTTGGTGCGCAGCACCGGGTCCTCGATTAAAGGGGTCTTTTCCCCAATTTTAGCGATATAATCAAGGGTTGCAGCCTTCCCTTGGGTTACGGGCATGCCGAGCAGGAGGACCGATTCGGGATCGATGTCGGCCGCGATCTTGGCCGGGGCGTCCGCCCCCGGGGTGGCCAGGGCGGGTTTTGCGTCCTGGGCAGGGGAGGGGAGTGCCAAGCCGAGCAGGAAAAGGCAGAGGAGACGTTGCATCGGAGGTTTGACCTTGGGGAATGGGGCGTGGGATGTCGCTAGAAAAAGTACTCTGGAGCTAGGCAGAAAGGGGCGCACGTCGTGAAATGTTAAAATACCGCTATTTTCCTCTTGCACGAGGGGTCGCGAGTCCTATGCCCCAACGCTCTTTTCTCCGCAAAACAAGGCACCATGCCCACCATCAACCAGCTCATTCGCAAGCCCCGCGTTAAACCCCGTGGCAAGTCGAAGTCGCCCGCCCTCAACAATTCCCCGTTCCGGCGCGGTGTCTGCACGCAGGTGATGACCCGCACGCCCAAGAAGCCCAACTCCGCCCAGCGCAAGGTTGCCAAGGTGCGCCTGACCAATGGCCTCGAAGTCATCTGCTACATTCCCGACGAAGGCCATAAGCTCCAGGAGCACTCCGTCGTGCTCGTCCGCGGTGGCCGCGTGAAGGATCTTCCTGGCGTCCGCTACCACATCGTCCGTGGCCCCCTCGACTGCTCCGGCGTCGAGAAGCGTCGTCGTTCGCGCTCGAAGTATGGCGTGAAGCGTCCCAAGGCAGCCAAGCCCGCCTAACCCCCCTCCTTTCTGTCATGTCCCGCCGCCGTCGCGCCACCAAGCGTCCCCACCACCCGGACTCCCTCTATGGGAGCCCGTTGGTCAGCCAGTTGATCAACGTCGTCATGAAGAGCGGCAAGCGCTCCATCGCCGAGCGTCTGGTCTACGGTTCTATCTCCAAGGTCAGCGAGAAGCTCGAGAAGGGCAACGCCGTCGAGCTCCTGCTCGGCGCCCTCGAGAACTGCCGTCCCAAGCTGGAGGTCAAGAGCCGCCGCGTCGGTGGAGCCACCTACCAGGTGCCGGTCGAAATTTCCCTCGAGCGTCAGAATTCCATGGCGCTCCGCTGGCTGGTCGCCGCGGCCCAAGGTCGCAAGGGTACCACGATGGAGGCCGCCCTCGCTGCCGAGCTCGTCGACGCCTACAACAATACGGGCAATGTGGTGAAGAAGCGCGAGGAGACTCACAAGATGGCCCAGGCCAATAAGGCCTTCGCCCATCTTCGCTGGTAAACCCCGCCCACGTCCAAAGTCCGCAAGCAGGTTCACGCCATGTCCGCCCCTCTTTCCAAGCTCAACGCCCCCGGTCGCAAGTTCCCCCTGGAGCATACGCGTAACATCGGTATCGCCGCGCACATCGACGCCGGCAAGACCACCACCACCGAGCGTATCCTCTTTTACACTGGCGTCGTCCACAAGATGGGCGAGGTCCATGATGGCACCGCCACCACCGACTGGATGGAGCAGGAGCGCGAGCGAGGCATCACTATCACCGCCGCTGCCATTTCCGCGGGTTGGAAAACCAAGGAAGGTCACTTCGCCAACATTGATCACCGGATCAATATCATCGACACCCCGGGGCACGTCGACTTCACCGCCGAGGTGGAGCGCTCGCTCCGCGTGCTCGATGGCGCGGTCGCCGTCTTCTGCGCCGTCGCCGGCGTCCAGCCCCAGTCCGAGACCGTCTGGCGCCAGATGAACAAGTACGGCGTCCCTCGCGTCGCCTTCGTCAACAAGATGGACCGCACCGGAGCCGATTACTTCGGCGCGGTCGACGACATCCGCGAAAAGCTTAAGGGCAACGCCCACCCTCTCTTCATCCCCATCGGTCAAGGCGAGGAGTTCAAGGGCATGATCGACCTGATCAAGAACGTCGCCTACGTCTACGACGAGACCGATCCCAAGGGCATGAAGTTCGACACCCTCGAAATTCCCGAGGGCCAGCGCGAGGAAGCACGCCAGTGGCGCACCAAGTTGATCGAGGCCCTCGCCGACTTCGACGATGTCCTCGCCGCTAAGTACCTCGACGGCCAGGAGGTCTCCATCGACGAGATGCGCACCGGTATCCGCAAGGCGACCCTCTCGCTAAACTTCATCGGCGTCATCCCTGGATCCGCTTTCAAGAACAAGGGTGTGCAGATGCTCCTCGACTGCGTCGTCGACTTCCTGCCCTCCCCTGTCGACATGCGCCCCCAGCGCGCCTTCAGCGACGACGGCGAAAAGGAAATCACCATCGGCCCTGACGACCAGGCCAAGGTCACCGGCCTCTGCTTCAAGCTCTGGTCCGACCCGCACGTCGGTCAGCTCGTCTTCTACCGCGTCTACCGCGGGCAGCTGAAGAAGGGCGAAGCTCTCTACAATCCCCGCACCCGCAAGAACGAGCGCATCTCGCGCATCGTCCTGCTCCGTGCGATGGACCGTGAGGAGATCGACGTCGCCTACTCGGGCGACATCTGCGCCATCATCGGCCCTAAGGACATCGCCACGGGCGATACCCTCACCGCCGAGGACGACCTTATCCTCGAGAAGACCACCTTCGCCGAGCCGGTCATCTCGATGTCCATCGAGCCCAACTCGAAGGGCGACTCTGAGCGCCTCTCCATTGGCCTGCAGCGTCTCGCCCAAGAGGATCCCACCTTCCGCGTCACCTCCAATCCCGAGACGGGCCAGACCCTCATCTCCGGAATGGGCGAGCTCCACTTGGAAATCATCGTCGACCGCCTCAAGCGCGAGTTCCGCGTCGAGGCTAAGTCAGGCAAGCCCCAGATTTCCTACCGCGAGACGATCAACATCCCCGCTGAGGGCGTGGGTAAGTTCATCCGTCAGTCGGGTGGACGCGGCCAGTACGGCCACGTCGAGGTCAAGATCGAGCCCAACCCCTTCGCCGGCCGCGAGCCGGGTGCCAAGGGCGAGGAGGTCATCAACGAGATCGTCGGTGGCGTCATCCCTAAGGAGTTCATCAAGCCCGCCACCGAGGGTATCCTCGAGGCCGCCAACAATGGCACCATCGCTGGTTACCCAGTAATTAACTTCAAAGCCCGCATCGTCTTCGGGTCCTACCACGAGGTCGACTCCAACGAGCTCGCCTTCAAGATGGCTGGCATCTTCGCCTTCAAGGAGGCGATGAAGGAGGCCAAGCCCATCCTGCTCGAGCCGATCATGAAGGTCGAAGTTGTCACCCCCGAGGAGTACCAGGGCGACATCATGGGCGACCTCAATCGCCGTCGCGGCCAGATCCAGGGCATGGAGACCAAAGCCAGCCTTTGCACAATCGAGGCTCGCGTGCCGCTCGCCGAGATGTTCGGCTATGCGACCGACGTCCGCTCACTCTCCAAGGGCCGCGCCTCCTACACCATGGAGCCCGCCAACTACGAGCAGGTCCCCGCCCAAGTGCTGAAGCACGTGGTCGAGACCTCCAGCCGAGCCCCCGCCCGCACCTAATCTCAACACCCTGATGGCCCGCCAAAAAATTCGCATCAAGCTCCAAGGCTTCGACTACCGACTCGTCGACCACTCCGCCATGGAGATCGTTGATACGGCCAAGCGCACCGGCGCCACCGTCGCGGGCCCCGTGCCCCTGCCCACCACGCACGAGGTCTGGACCGTCAACCGCTCCCCCCACGTCGACAAGAAGTCGATGGACCAGTTCGAGCTCCGCACGCACAAGCGCCTCATCGAGATTCACGACCCCAACGCCGCCACCGTCGACGAGCTCAAGAAGCTCAACCTCCCCACCGGCGTCCAGGTCAACATCACCGCCTAAACCCCCAACCCACCGTAACCCTCAACGCAGGCCCTCCTGCCAGCGCCAAGCCCAAGATTCCGCAAGGACATCCGCAGCCTAACGCAGGCCTCAAGCCAAACGGCGTTCGCGCCTCCTGCCTCTTAGCGATCATGAAACTCCACCTCATCGGCAAGAAAATCGGTATGACCCAGGTCTACGACGGCGAGAACAACCTCGTCCCCGTTACCGTGGTCCAAGCTGGTCCCTGCCCCGTCACTCAGGTCAAGACCACCGACACCGACGGCTACTTCGCCGTCCAGATTGGCTTCGGCCCCCAGAAGGAGCACCGCCTCTCGCAGCCCGAGCTCGGCCACCTCCGTAAGTCCGGCGCCGGCGCCCTCTCCCACCTCTCCGAGATCCGCCTCGAGGCCGAGTCCACCCACAAGGTGGGCGACGTCCTCACCTGCGAGACCTTCGCCGCCGGCCAGATGGTCGACGTCATCGGCATCGTCAAGGGCCGTGGTTTCCAGGGTGTCATGAAGCGACACAACATGTCCGGCCAGCCCCAGACGCACGGCCACATGATGCACCGCCGCGTCGGCTCGATCGGCATGCGCCAGACCCCGGGTCACGTCTTTAAGGGTAAGCGCATGCCCGGTCACATGGGCAACGTGCGTCGTACCACCCAGAACCTCCGCGTTGTCCAAGTCCTCGCGGAGAAAAACCTCATCCTCATCAAGGGCAGCCTTCCCGGCGCCAACGGCGAGATCGTCCTGGTCCGCCAGGCGAAGAAGTCGAAGTGAACCCCGTAACGCACGCACGCACATGAAGCTCAAGTTCCACAAGGCCGATGGCTCCTCCGCAGGGGAGCGCGATTTCGATATCCCCCTCTTCGAGGGAGACAACGCGGTCGCCCTGCTCAAGCAGGCCATCATCGGCTACCAAGCCAATCTCCGCCAAGGCAACGCCTCGTCCAAGAACTACGGAGAGGTTGCTGGCTCGGGTAAGAAGATGCTCCCCCAGAAGGGCTCCGGCGGCTCCCGCCACGGCGACAAGCGCGCCCCCCAACTCTACAAGGGCGGCGTCGTCTTTGGTCCTCGCCCCCGCGACTGGTCCAAGTCCATCCCCGCCACCCAGCGCCGTAAGGCCCTTGGCCGCGCCCTCTTCGACCTCGCCTCCGCCGGCGGTCTTGCCGTGATCGAGCGCTTCGAGGTCGCACAGCCCAAGACCAAGCTCTTCGCTCAGGTCCTTCGCCAGCTCGACACCAGTTTCCCCCAGCGCGTGCGCAAGCCCGCCGCCGAGGGTAAGCGCAAGCGCAGCACCAAGCCCCGCCCTCTGCGTGTCCTCCTAGTCGACGCTGCTTGGGCCGAGCCCTTCCGTCGCGCTAGCCGCAACGTCTCCCGCGCTTCCTTCACCAACTCGACCAACCTTAACGCCCTCGACTTGGTCACCCACGGCAACGTGGTCATCACCGAGAAGGCTCTCGTGCAGGTCCTCGCCCGCGCCGTCAACTGATTCACTCATGAAACCCGCTTCCCAGGTCATCGCCCGCCCGATCCTCACCGAGAAGGCCACCGGTCTCGCCACTGAGGGCCGCTATGTCTTCGAGATCCTCGCTGGTGCCGACCGCCGTCAGGTAAAGCTCGCCGTTGAGGCCGCCTTCAAGGTGTCCGTGACCAAGGTCAACATCCTCATCCGCAAGGGTAAGGTCCGCCGCTCGCGCCTCTCCGGTGGCAGCATCTACACCGAGACCGAGTCCCGCCGCGCCATCGTCACCCTGAAGAAGGGCGACACCATCTCCTTCGCCTAAACCCGGCACCGCCATGGCACTCATCAAAAATCGCCCCATCACTCCCGGCACCCGCTTCCTCGTCCGCAATCGGACCGAGGGCCTGCATACCGGTCGCCCCGAGAAGGACCTCGTCCAGAGCGTCCATCGCGCCAAGGGTCGCAACTGCTACGGCCGTATCACCTCCCGTCGTCGTGGCGGCGGCCACAAGCGGCTCTACCGCATGGTCGACTTCCGCCGCGCTCGCCTCGACGCGCCCGCCACCGTACTCCGTCTCGAGTACGATCCCAACCGCTCGGCCCACCTCGCGTTGCTCGCCTTCGCCGATGGTGAGCAGACCTACATTCTCGCGCCCGATGGCATCAAGGCTGGAGACACCGTGCTCAGCACCTCGACTCCCCAGGAGCGCCTCGTCCCTGGGCTTGCTCTCCCCCTCCGCCTGATCGCTCCCGCAACCTTCATTCACGCCATCGAGATGCAGCCGGGCAAGGGTGCCCAGCTCGCCCGCTGCGCCGGCGCCTACGCCCAGCTTCTCGGCATCGAGGGCGACCGCGCTATCCTGCGTATGCCTTCCGGCGAGCAGCGCTACATCAACGCCGACTGCCGCGCCACCGTTGGCCTCGTCGGCAACGTCGACCACCACAACAACTCGCTCGGCAAGGCCGGCCGTAACCGCTGGAAGGGCCGTCGCCCTCGCGTGCGCGGCATGGTGATGAACCCCGTCGACCACCCCAACGGTGGTGGCCAGGGCAAGTCCAAGGGCGGCGGCGGTCGTCAGCACCCTCGCTCCCCTTGGGGCCAGCTCTCGAAGCACTTCCCGACCCGCACCAAGGCCAAGACCACCAACTCGCAAATCATCGTCCGCCGCAATGGCCGGAAGGTGAAGGCCGCCTGATCTCCCGACCTGAACACGCACCATGGCACGCTCCCGTAAGAAAGGCTTCTTTGTCGACCCTCCCCTGATGGAGAAGGTCGAGGCCGCGCAGAAGGCCGGAAACCGCAAGCCGATCAAGACTTGGTCGCGCCGCTCCACCGTCACCCCGGTGTTCGTCGGCGTGAACCTCGAGGTCCACAACGGCAAGACCTTCATCCCGGTGTACGTCACCGAGAACATGGTCGGGCACAAGCTGGGCGAGTTCGCCCCGACCCGTACCTTCAAGCAGCACACCCAGCCTTCCAAGAAGGTCGAGTGACCCACCGATGAAAAGCCTCGCCGCCAGCCTCTGCCTCCTCCTCGCCCCGATCCTCGGAGCGAGCGAGCCTGTGCGTGGGTCAGCGGTGGCCGTCGGCTCAGCCCGCATCTCCGCGGTCCTGCCTGGCGCCGAGGCAGACCTCGTGGTCATCGAAGGCGGTCATGCCCAAGGGCTCCGTCCCGGTATGGTCTGCGGCGTCCTGCGCTCCGGACGCGCCGTTGCCCGACTGGTGGTCGCCGAGTCTCGCGAGACGCGCTCGGTCGCGCTCGTGCTCGCTCTCGCCGCTGGCGAATCCATCCTTCCCGGAGACCTCGCCGAGGCCCGTGCCAATCCCCGTATTTAACCTACCCTCATGAACGTCCAAGCCACCACCCGCTATGCCCGGATGTCTCCCGGCAAGGTTCGGGATGTCGCCCGCCAAATCCAAGGCATGCCCGCCGAGGAGGCGCTGCAGCTCCTGCGCTTCATCCCGCGCAAGTCCGCCCGCATCATCTCCAAGACCCTGGCCAGCGCCATCGCCAATGCCGAGAACAACCATAGCATGAGCTCAGCCGGCCTCATCGTCGTCTCCGCCACGGTTAACCAAGGCCCCGCTATCAAGCGCTTCCGCCCTGCCGCTCGCGGCTCCGCCCACCCTATCCTCCGCTCGATGAGCCACGTCAAGGTGGTCCTCGCTGCCAAGTAAACGCACCTCTACTCATGGGACAGAAAGTCAATCCGATCGGCTTCCGCCTCGCGGTCCGCCGCAACTGGGAATCCCGCTGGTTCGCCAACAAGCGCACCTTCCCGGGCCTCCTCCTCGAGGACTACCGCATTCGCGAGTTCCTCAAGGATAAGCTCCGCCAAGCCGCGGTGCCCCGCATCTTCATCGAGCGTGCCGGCTCCAAGGTGCGCGTCCGCATCTGGACTGCTCGCCCTGGTATGGTCATCGGCCGCAAGGGCGACGACCTGAAGAACCTCCGCGTCGAAATCGCCGAAGTCGCCGGCCGCAAGGAGGGCGACATCGCTCTCGAGGTCAACGAAGTCCGCCGCCCCGACTTGGTCGCCCAGCTCGTGGCTGAGAACATCGCCCTCCAGCTCGAGCGCCGCATCTCCTTCCGCCGCGCCATGAAGAAGGCCGTCCAGACGACCATGTCGATGGGCGCCGATGGCATCCGTCTCCGCCTCGGTGGCCGCCTCGGTGGCGCCGAGATCGCTCGCGTCGAGTCCGCTCGCGTCGGTCGCGTTCCCCTCCACACCCTCCGCGAGAACATCGACTACGGTTTCGCTGAGGCCCGCACCCTGTACGGCAAGCTCGGCATCAAGTGCTGGATCTGCACCAAGGATTCCGAGTTCTGATCACCCCTCTCAAACGCCCCCATGGCCAACCTTCAACCTTCCCGCACCGCTTGGCGTAAAGCCAAGAAAGGCCGCATCCGCGGCAATGCCACTGCGTGCAACACCCTCGCCTTCGGCGACTTCGGCATCCAGTCGCTGGACCGGGCGCGCATCCAGGCCAAGCAGATTGAGGCGGCCCGTATCGCCATCTCCCGCGCCCTCAAGCGCAAGGGCAAGATGTGGATGCGCATCTTCCCTCACACCCCTGTCACCCGTAAGCCCGCCGAAGTCCGCATGGGTTCCGGTAAGGGCGGGGTCGAGTACTACGTCGCGGTGATCAAGCCCGGCACCATGCTTTTCGAGGTTGGGGGCGTCCCGATCGCCGCCGCCCGCGAGGCCATGCGCCTCGCCGACACCAAGCTGCAGGTCCGATGCCGCTTCGTGGCCCGCGAGGAGCTCGAAAAGTATTGATACCAGGAGCCCCTGACACCCTTATCCAACCCTTTTCCATGTCGAAGTTCACCCCTGGCAAGGCCACTCCCGCGGCCGTCCTGCGCCCCCTCGTCGCTGCCGAGCTCCAGAAGCGCGTCCGCGAGGGCGCCGATGAGCTCCTCCAGCTCCGCCTCCGCAAGGCGACGGGCGGCGTGGAGAATCCTGCCCGCATCCGCGCTCTCCGCCGCGAGATCGCTCGCTGCAACACCCTCCTTCGCGAGAAGCAGGCCTGAGACCCCTCCCGATGTCCGAAGCCAACCGATCCCAACGCAAGACGCTCACCGGCGTCGTCGTCTCCCGCTCGGGCGACAAGACCATCAAGGTCGCGTACCTCTACAAGACCCCTCACCCGCTCTACGGCAAGGAGGTCAAGCGCCGCACCATGCTGCACGCCCATGATGAAGCCAATGCCTGCAAGGCCGGCGATACCGTGGAAATCACCCAGACTCGCCCTCTCTCCAAAATGAAGCGCTGGCGCGTCGTCCGCGTCGTCGACGCCTCCAAGGTCGCGCTCGGCACCACCGAGTGAGTCCCACCCCTAACCGGACACCTACGCCATGATCCAGCTCCTCACCCGCCTCGACGTCGCCGACAATACTGGCGCCAAGACCGTGGCCATGATCCGCCGCATCGGTCAGCTCACCGACACCGCCGGCATCGGCGACGTCATTGTCTGCTCGATCAAGGACTCCACTCCCGACGCCACCGCCAAGAAGGGCACCGTCTCCCGGGCCGTCATCGTCCGGACCAAGGCTCCCATCCGCCGTGCGGACGGCAGCTACCTCCGCTTCGACAGCAACGCAGTTGTTCTGCTCGATGCCAATGGCAATCCCCGTGGCACCCGCATCTTCGGGCCCGTTGCCCGCGAGCTACGCGGCAAGAACTTCATGAAGATCATCTCCCTCGCCCCCGAGGTACTCTGAGCACCATGGCCAAGACTGACATTAAGATTAACGACGAGGTCGTCGTCATCTCCGGAGCCCACAAGGGCAAGCGCGCCAAGGTGGTTGCGTACAACCGCGCCGACGAGCGCGTCGTCCTCGAGGGCGTCAACATGGTCAAGCGGCACCTCAAGCGCGCCGAGGATGGCTCCGGTGGCATCACCGAGAAGGCCGCCCCCCTGGCCCGCTCCAACCTGATGCTCGCCTCTCTCTGGGATGCCCGTCGCGCTAAGCGCCCGGCCGCCAAGAAACTCTGATCACTCCCTTACCCACAAAGTTATGGCCAAGGCCTCCGTCCCCTATCTCAAGCAGCGCTACCTCGACAAGGTAGTGCCGGAGCTGCGCAAGTCGCGCGGCTACGCCAATGCCCACCAGGTGCCCACCCTGAGCAAGATTGTCCTTAACTCCGCGTTCGACGCCGAGGCCGATAAGTCGACCACCGCCGAAGTGGTCAAAGAGATCACCAAGCTGGCCGGCCAGAAGCCCGTCATCACCAAGGCGCGCAAGAGCGTTTCCAACTTCAAGGTCCGCGAGGGCATGCCCCTCGGCTGTACCGTTACCCTGCGTGGAGCCCGCATGTGGGACTTCCTCGCCCGCCTCACCCTCATCGCGTTGCCCATGATTCGCGACTTCCGCGGCGTTTCCAACCGCCTCGATGGCCAGGGTAACTACTCGCTGGGCATCACCGACCACACCATCTTCCCTGAGACCCAGGCCGACGGCAGCCAGAAGGCCAACATCGGTATGGACATCTCCATCGTCACCACCGCGTTGAGCGACGACGAGGGCCGCGAGCTGCTCCGCCTGCTCGGCATGCCCTTCCGCGCTGTCACCGCCAAGACCACCGAGGCCACCGAGGCCGCCGCCCCCCAAGCCTGAACTTACCATGGCCAAGCAGTCCGTCATCCAACGCCAGCTCAAGCGCGAGCGCATCGTCGTCCAGCAGGCGGCCAAGCGCGCCGAGCTCAAGAAGATCCTGACCAATCCCAAGGTCACCGAGGAGGCCTTCTACGAGGCGCAGCGCAAGCTCGCCAAGCTCCCTCGCAACGGCTCCAAGGTTCGCCTCAAGAATCGCTGTGCCATCTCCGGCCGCCCTCGCGCTTTCCTGCGCAAGTTCGGTCTCTCCCGCCTCACCTTCCGCGAGCTCGCCCTTTCCGGGAAGATCCCCGGTGTGACCAAGGCCTCCTGGTAACCCACTCTCATGTCCGCATCCTCCGACACCCTCGGCGACTTCCTGACCGCCATCCGCAACGCCTCCAAGGCACAGCGCGGCGGCGTGACCGTCCAGTGGTCCCGCCTGCGCGAGCAGGTCGCCCGCACCCTCGTCCAGGCCGGCTACGTATCCGCCTACCGCAAGGCTGAGCGCAACAAGCTCCCCATCCTCGAGGTCGACCTCAAGTACGTCGGCCGCGTCCCTGCCATCACGGGCATCGAGCGTCTCTCCTCCCCTGGCCGCCGTCGCTACGCCGGCGTCGCCGACGTCCCCAAGGTCATCGGCGGCATGGGCATCACCATTGTCACCACCTCCAAGGGCATCCTGACCGACACCGAGTGCCGCCGCCAGAAGGTCTCCGGCGAGCTCCTCGCTAAGGTCTGGTAACCCCCCAACCCCACCCACTCATGAGCCGCATCGGCAAGCAACCCATCACCGTCCCCGCCGGGGTCAAGGTGTCCATCGACGGGACGTCCGTCAGCGTCGAGGGCCCCAAGGGCAAGCTCGCGCGCAACTTCCGCGGCGTGAGCTTCACGCAGACTGGCAATCAAGTCGTTGTCGCCCCCGCTACCGAGGACCGCTCTGCCGGTGCCCTTCATGGCACCGCCCGCGCCATCGTCCGCAACATGGTCGAGGGCGTTGCCACCGGCTATAAGAAGAATCTCGAGATCGAAGGCGTCGGCTTCAAGGCCATCCTCAAGGGCGACATCCTCGACCTAGTTCTCGGCTACTCCCACCCCATCCTCTACAAGATCCCCGCGGGCGTGAAGGTCACCGTGACCGAAAACGTAAAGATCGAGGTCACCGGCCCCGACCTCCACCTTGTTGGCCAGGTCGCTGCCGACATCCGCAGTTATTACCCCGTCGAGCCCTACAAGGGCAAAGGCGTCCGCATCGTCGGCCAGTTCGTCCGACGCAAGGAGGGCAAGAAGACCGCCTAACCCGACTTTCCATGAGCAAGCCAGCCACCAAGGTTTCCCGCAAGCAGGCCCTCGCTGCCAAGCGTCGCTTCCGTCTTCGCAAGCGTATCCGCGGCACCGCAGAGCGTCCCCGTCTCTCGTTGAAGTTCACCCACCTGCACATCCACGCGCAGGCCATCGACGACGACAAGCACGCCACCCTGGCCTTCGCCAGCACCACCGAGAAGGAGTTCCGCGCCGCCAAGCTTCGTCCCAACGCCGCTGGTGCCGCCATCTTTGGCAAGGCCTTCGGCGAGCGTGCCATCAAGGCTGGCCTCACCGCCGTCGTTCTCGACCGCGGCGCCCGTGCCTACCACGGTACGGTAAAGGCCTTCTCCGAGGCCGCCCGCGCCGCCGGACTCAATTTCTGAAGCACCGTACGATCTCATGAGCGAAACCCCTCCCAACGCCGCCCCTGCCGGTGCCCCTGCGGGCGCCACTGCCGGCGCTCCTGCCGGTGCACGCGGTGCCGGTCCCCGTGGCGACGCCCGCGGGCGTCCTGGTCCTGGTGGCCAGCGCCGCGGACCGCGCCCTCCCCGTCGCGATGATCGCCCCGCCTCTCCCTACAACGAGAAGGTCGTGCACATCAACCGTTGCAGCAAGGCCACCAAGGGTGGTCGTCGCTTCAACTTCGCCGCCCTCGTGGTCGCTGGTGACGGCAAGGGCCGCGTCGGCGTCGGCTACGGCAAGGCCAAGGAGGTCCCCGATGCTATCCGCAAGGGCACCGAGCGCGCCCATCGCGCCCTCCGCCCCGTCAACATGCGCGGCAACACCATTCCCCACGAAGTCATCGGCCGCTGCGATGGTGGCGTCGTCCTCCTTCGCCCGGCCGCCCCGGGTACCGGCTTGATCGCCGGCGGTGGCGTCCGCGCCGTCCTCGAGGTTGTCGGCCTGCGCGACGTCCTCTCCAAGTCCCTTGGCTCCCAGAATCCCGCCGCCGTCGTCAAAGCGACCCTCGACGGACTTGCCCAACTCCGCACCCTTGAAAATATCCGCGCCCTCCGCGCGGCCTGATAACACCATGAAACTCCACGCCCTCCCCAATATCAAAGGTGCCACGCACCGCCACAAGCGCCTTGGTTGCGGCCGTGGGTCCGGCCACGGCAAGACCAGCGGACGCGGCCACAAGGGTATGAAGGCGCGCTCCGGTGGCGGCCATCGCCCTGGCTTCGAAGGTGGCCAGATGCCCCTCTACCGTCGCCTCCCTCATCGCGGCTTCCGCAACATCAACCGCGTCGAGTACGCTGTGATCAACGTCGCTGACCTCGAGGCCGCTGATGGCACCAAGCTCGGCCCCGTCGAGCTCGCCGCCCAGTCTCTCATCCGCAAGGCCGACGGCCTCCTCAAGGTGCTCGGCAATGGCGAGATCACCCGCGCGGTCACCGTCACTGCCCACGCGGTCTCTGCCTCCGCTAAGGCCAAGATCGAGAAGGCTGGCGGCAAGGTAGTTCTCCTCGGCGGCGAGGCTAAGCCGGAGTGATCCGGGCCCGGGCCTGATGCTCGCGACGCTTGCCAACTGCTGGCGGATTCCCGAACTCCGGGCCCGCATCCTCGCGACCATCACCCTGATTTTCATCGCCCGAATCGGGGCTAACATCCCGCTGCCTGGCGTCGATCCACGGGATATCCTTCAGTACTACCAGCAGATGGCGGACAAGACCTCGGGTGGGGTCATCGCCATGTACAACATGTTCACCGGCGGGGCGCTCCTGAAGGGTGCGATCTTCTCGCTCGGGATCATGCCCTACATCAGTGCATCCATCATCCTTCAGTTGATGACGGCAGTGGTGCCTTCGCTCGCTCGCCTCCAGCAGGAGGGCGACATTGGTCGCCAAAAGATTGCCCAGTACGCCCGCTACCTGACCATCCTCATTGCGCTGGTCCAGTCCTCGCTCCTGCTCGGTGCCTTCTGCAATCCTCAGTCGGTTGGCTCGGCCCTCGGCCTTGGCAATGACTTCCGTGGCGTCATCGTCGTGATGGAGAACCAAGCGCTCTTCGTCGCGCTCGGAGTCGCCCTCCTCACCTCCGGCTCTGTCATTATGCTCTGGCTGGGCGAGCAGGTCACCCAACGTGGCATCGGCAACGGCACCTCCATTCTCATCACCATCGGCATTCTTTCCGACCTACCCGGCGCACTGCGCTCGTTCGTCGCCATCGCCTTTGGCAGCGGCTCGGTCGGCAGCGGGGCTTCCCAGCACGGTTTGGAGAAGGCTGTCGGCATGGCCATCCTCTTCCTCATTGTGACGGCTGCGATGGTCGCGCTCAACCAGGCCGTCCGCAAAATCCCCGTCCAGTACGCCCAGCGCATGGTCGGTCGTAAGGTCTACGGCGGGCAGAGCACTTACCTCCCGCTCAAGGTCAACTACGCTGGCGTCATGCCCGTGATCTTCGCCGGTGCCATCATCTCCTTCCCTCCGATGATGCTCCGCCCCCTCGCGAGCAATTTCCCCACGGTCTCATTTCTTGCTGACTGGGCCGATGTCATCCAGTTCCCGACCGTCCTTCACTACGCCCTGCTTTCGGCACTCATCTTCGGCTTCAGCTACTTCTGGATCTCTATCATGTTCCGGCCGGTGCAGATCGCCGATGACCTGAAGAAGAATAACGGCTACGTGGTCGGTGTTCGTCCGGGCGAGCCCACCGCCCAGTTCCTCGACTTCGTGATGACCCGGCTGACGCTGGCTGGATCCCTCTTCCTCTTGGCCATCGCGCTGATGCCTGACTTGTTCATGTACCAGCTGGACTTCCCGGCACGCCTTGCGAGCTTCCTTGGCGGTACGGGTGGCCTCATCACCGTTGGCGTCGCCCTCGACACCATGCGTCAGGTCGAGACCTTCCTTCTCCAGAGCCACTACGACGGCTTCCTGCGCAAGGGCAGGGTAGGCGGTGTCGCCGCCCCTGTCCCAGCCCGCCGTCCGACCTCCCCGGATGCCACCGGTCCCGGAGCACTTGGCACCTTCTGCCTCCTTCTTTTCCTGCTCGGCATGATTGCTTGGGCCGCTGGTCATTGGTCGGAGCTCGTGGGCTAAGGAGCCTCTCGGGCTGATGATCGACCTAAGGAGCCAGTCTGACGTCGATGGCATGCGTGCCGCTGGTCGTGCCGCGGCACGAGTCCTCGGCGACCTTCGTCGACGCGTTGCCCCAGGGGTCACGACCGGTGAACTCGACGCCCTCGCTGGCAGCCTCATGACCCTTCATGGCTGTGCCAGCGCCTGCCTCGGCTACGTGGTTGGGCGCCTGACTTACCCCGGCCAAGTCTGCATCTCGGTCAACGACGAGGTCGTCCACGGCATCGGCCACGCTAGCCGTGTCCTCCAGGAGGGTGACCTTGTCTCCCTCGATGTCGTCGTTCGCAAGGGCGACTTTATTGGGGACAATGCCTGTACCGTACCCGTCGGTAATGTCTCCCAAGCCTCCCTGCGACTTTGCTCGGCCACCGAGGCTGCCCTTGCCGCCGGCATCGCCGCGGCCCGTCCCGGCGGACACGTTGGGGACATCTCCGCCGCCATCCAGGGGGTCGTCCAGCCCCTTGGATTGGGCATTGTGCGTGAATTCGTTGGTCATGGGGTCGGAAGGCGCATGCACGAGGAGCCCCAGGTCCCCAATTGGGGCAAAAAGGGCGTCGGACCCAAGCTTGTCCCCGGCATGGCCCTCGCCATCGAGCCCATGATTACCCTGGGTTCCCCCAAGATTGCCATGGATCCCGATGGCTGGACCGCCCGGACCCGGGATGGCTCTCTGGCCGCCCATTTCGAGCACACCGTCCTCATCACCGATGGGGGGGTGGAAATCCTTACCCTTGCCTAGGCATTTTAGGCTTCCCTTGCTCCCCCAAAGTTAGCAACTTTTGACCCTTTTCCCCCACCTCCAACCCATCCCGGAAGACTCTCATGCCCCGCATCCTCGGCGTCGACATCCCCAATAACAAGAAGGTCGAGATTTCCCTCCGCTACATCTTCGGTGTCGGCGCACACCGGGCCATTCTCATCTGCCAAGCGCTCGGGTTCCGCCCCGAGATGCGCGCCAGCGAGCTTTCCGAGGAGCAGATCAACAAGATTGTCGACATGATCGTCCGCGAGGGTTGGCGCTGCGAAGGCGACCTTCGCCGTGAGATTGCCCAGGACCTCAAGCGCCTCCAGGCCATCAAGTCCTACCGTGGCCTCCGCCACTTCCGCGGTCTCCCCGTGCGTGGCCAGCGTACCCGCACCAACGCCCGCACCCGTAAGGGCAAGCGCAAGACCGTCGGCGTGGCCACCGCTGCCCCCGCCAAGTAATTCCACAACCACACCTTACCGATGAGCGACGAGACCCCCAAGCCCGACAAGCCCGCCCGCAAGGCCAAGCCCGCTGCGGCCAAGCCCGCTGCCGAGGCGCCTGATGCTACCGCCAGCGCCGCCCCTGCGGCAGAAGGCGCCGCACCCGAGGCCTCCACCGAAAAGAAAGAGGTCACCGCCGCTTCGCTCCTTGGCGACGATATTGGTGAGATCAAGGTTCGCCGGGCCAAGGGCTCGAAGAACATCATTGCTGGCGTCTGCCACATCCTCGCCACTTTCAATAACACCAAGGTGACCATCACCGACCCCAACGGCAACGTCGTCTCCTGGGGTAGCGCTGGCCGCCATGCCTTCCGCGGCTCCCGCAAGTCCACCGCCTACGCCGCCCAGGTCGTCTGTCAGGAGGCCGCTAAGGCCGCCATGGCCCACGGTCTCAAGGACGTCTCCGTCCGCGTCCGCGGTCCCGGTATGGGTCGCGACAGCGCCATCCGCGCCCTCTCCCTCCTCGGTCTCAACATTCTCTCCATCGTCGACACGACCCCCATTCCCCACAACGGGTGCCGTCCGCCGAAGCGTCGCCGCGTCTAAGCGCGGCCTCGTCGAGCAACTGACCGTCCGGGGATGGCAAGCCGGGCGGGAATATCCAACGCCAAACAAAAACCTAACAACCCAACACCGCGATGTCCCGTTACACTGGACCCACCACCAAAATCAATCGGCGCTTCAATAAGGCGCTCCTGCCCACCTCCAAGGGCGAGGAACGGAAGCCCTATCCCCCTGGCATCCACGGTCAGACCCGCGGCCGCAAGGTCTCGGAATACGGCCAGGGCCTGGCCGAGAAGCAGCAGCTGCGCTTCATGTATGGCCTCAATGAGCGCCAGTTCCGCCTAGCCTTCGCCCGCGCCAAGCGCCTCGGCGGTGTCGCCGGCGAGAACTTCCTGCGCATCCTCGAGACCCGCCTCGACAACACCATTTACCGCCTCGGTTTCGCCTCGAGCCGCGCCGCCGCCCGCCAGTTCGTCTGCCACGGCCACGTCCGCGTCAACGGCCACAAGGTCGACATCTCCAGTTACGCCGTCCAAGTGGGTGACGAAATCGTCGTCCGCGACCGTGCGTCCTCCAAGCAGTTGGCCACCCGCGCCACCGAGGAGAATCAGTCTCGCGCCGTCCCTGGTTGGCTCTCCGCCAGCCCCGAGCAGCTTCGCGGCACCGTCGTCCGCGAGCCCGCCAAGGAGGAGCTCCCCACCGAGGTCAATGTTCAGGTCATCGTCGAGTTCTATAGCCGCTGATCCAACCCCAACCCCCCAACCCCTCAAACACATGTCCAAGCGCCTCGGAAAATTCCAGCTCCCCAACAAGCTGAAGAAGGACGACGCAGGTTCGTCCGCCACCCACGCCCGCTACACCGCCGAGCCCTTCGAGACGGGCTTCGGTCACACCATCGGCAACTCTCTCCGCCGCGTGCTCCTCGGCTCCGTCGAGGGCGCCGCCATCTCCTCGATCAAGATCGAGGGGGTATCCCATGAGTTCCAGCCGATCGACGGCGTCGTCGAAGACGTCACCGAGTTGGTTCTCAACCTCAAGAAGGTCCTCATCCGCCACGAGAAGCGCGAGGACTTCAAGGCCACCATCGACGTCAATAAGGCCGGTGCCATCAAGGCGTCGGACATCCAGCTCCCCGCCGGGCTTAGCCTGGTCAATCCCGACCTCGTCCTTTGCACCATCGACCGCAAGCGCCGCCTCACCGCGGAGCTCGAGATCAAGGTGGGTCGCAGCTGGGCCTCCGCCGAGGAGAACAAGGCCGCTGAGCAAACCCTTGGCGTCATCCCCATCGACGCCCTCTTCTCCCCCGTCACCACCGTGCGCTACGCGGTCGAGAACTCCCGCGAAGGACAGAAGACCGACTATGATCGCCTCGTGCTCGAGGTGACCACCGACGGCCGTATCACTCCCGACGAGGCCCTCAAGGAGGCGTCCGCCATCCTGAGCAAGCACCTCGAGGTGTTCAACGGCGTGGCCGGTACCGAGATTGAGTTCGAGTCCAAGGCCCGCGAAGAAGCCGACGACCAGAACCGCCTGCGCAACCTGCTCAACATGTCGGTCAACGAAATCGAGCTCTCGGTCCGCGCGGCCAACTGCCTGAACAACGCCAACATCACCACCGTCGGCTCCCTCGCCATGAAGTCGGAGCAGGAGATGCTCAAGTACCGCAACTTCGGCAAGAAGTCCCTCAACGAGATCAAGCAGAAGCTCGAGCAGCTCGGCCTGTCCCTCGGCATGACCGGTCTCGAGCGCCTGATGGACAAGGGCGCGAAAAACTGACCCCCACCCAACTAAGCCATGCGCCACCGCAACCATCGCCACACCCTCGGGGTCAAGAAGGAGCACCGTATCTCCATGGTCGCCAATCTGGCGGCCCAGGTCCTGACCCACGCTCGCATCCGCACGACCCTGTCGCGCGCTCGCGCCGTCCGGCCCTTCGTCGAGAAGATCATCACCCTAGCTAAGAAGGGTATCGCCTCCGGTTCCCCTGCTACCCGCCTGCATTGCTACCGGCTCGCGCTCTCGCGCGTCCGCGACGAGGCCGCCGTCAACCTCCTCTTCAAGGAGCGCGCCGCCGCCTTCGTCAACCGCAAGGGTGGCTACACTCGCATCTACAAGCTCGAGGCACGACGCGGCGATGCCGCCGAAATCGCTCTCATCGAGCTGGTCGGCAAGGACGACGTCGCCCCTGCCAAGCCCAAGCCCAAGGTGCGCAAGGCCAAGGCCCCCAAGGTCGCTGAGACCGCCCCGGCCCAAGCCTAAGCCTCACCCGGCCCCGACGACGGACGCACCTGCCAACCGTGGGTGCGTCCGCTGCTTTTAACCCCTCATGATACCGGTCGAGCTCGGCACCTTCCTTGCCCTCGCGACCTTCGCGGCCTGTGCCCTCCCCCTCGGCGCCTGGCTCTGGTATGACCGGCGCGATGCCCTCCTGGCTGACCCGCGTCGTCTGCGCTCGGCCTTCGCCTGCGTGGGCTGTGGTCGCACCTACGCACGTCCTCGCGTGAGGGAGGAGGCTCCCTGTCCCGCCTGCGGCCTCAACAATGTTCGCCTCAAGTTCTGAATCCCCCAATATCCTCACTTCCATGGCTAACCAGACCATCGCCGTCCTCGACTTCGGGTCCCAGTATACCCAAGTCATCGCGCGGCGCATCCGCGAGTGCCGGGTCCATTCCCGCATCTATCCCTTCGGCGTCGACGCCGCCACTCTCCGTGCCGATGGCGTGAGCGGAGTGATCCTCTCAGGCGGCCCAGCCAGTGTTCGTACCAAGGGCTCGCCCCGTCCTGACGCCGCCTTGTTCGACCTCGGCGTTCCCGTGCTTGGCATCTGCTACGGCGTCCAACTCATGGCCGAGATGCTCGGCGGCAAGGTCGCTCCCTCCGCCCATCGCGAGTATGGCCATGGTACCCTCCGGTTTCGTGCCGGATCCGATCTGCTTCACGGGATCCGCGGGCCCCTCCGCGTCTGGAATTCCCATGGCGACAAGGTCGCGCGTCTTCCCGCCGGGTTCAAGGCCGTGGCCGCGACCGAAAATTCTGAGCACGCTCTTGTGCAGGACTCTGCCCGCCGCTTCTACGGTATCCAGTTCCACCCTGAGGTGGCGCATTCCGAGCGGGGCATGGACATCCTGCGCAACTTCCTCTTCCGCATCTGCAAGTGCAAAGCCGACTGGGTGATGGACGACTACGTCGCCACCGCGGTCCGCCAGATTCGCGCCCAAGTCGGCAAATCCCATGTCATCCTCGGCCTCTCCGGCGGGGTCGACTCCTCTGTCGCCGCCGCCCTCATCCAGAAGGCCATCGGCCGCCAGCTGACCTGCGTCTTCGTCGACAACGGACTCCTCCGCCTCGGCGAGCGCGCCCAGGTCGAGAAGATGTTCCGTGGCCGCTTTAAGGTCGACCTCCGGGTGGTCGACGCCTCCGATCGCTTCCTCCGCCGTCTGCGCGGCGTCACCGACCCCGAGCGCAAGCGCAAGATCATCGGTCACGAGTTCATCCGGGTCTTCGAGGCCGAAGTCGGCCGCATCCGCCGACGTGGCAAGGTCGAGTTCCTCGCCCAAGGCACCCTTTACCCCGACATCATTGAGTCCGTCGCGATCGACGGTAATCCCTCCGCAACCATCAAGAGCCATCATAATGTCGGTGGCCTGCCCAAGCGGATGAAACTTCGCCTCCTCGAGCCCCTCCGCGAGCTCTTCAAGGACGAGGTCCGTGCCCTTGGCGAGGCCCTCGGCCTACCCCGCCCGATGGTCTGGCGTCATCCCTTCCCTGGCCCCGGTCTGGCCGTCCGCGTCTGCGGCGAGATCACCCGCGAGCGTCTCGAAATCCTACGCAAGGCAGACGACATCTTCATCAGTGAACTGCGCGAGTCCGGTCTCTACGACAAGGTCTGGCAGGCTTTCGCCGTCTTCCTGCCCGTCCGTACCGTCGGCGTGATGGGCGACGAACGCACCTACGATCACGTCTGCGCCCTCCGCGCCGTGACCTCTTCCGATGCGATGACCGCCGACTGGGCCCACCTTCCGCACGAGTTCCTCCGCAAGGTCTCCTCGCGCATCATCAATGAGGTGAAGGGTTTCAACCGCGTCTGCTACGATATCTCGTCCAAGCCCCCCTCCACCATCGAGTGGGAGTGAGCCGGGGCCGTTGACACCCCTCCCTGCCTTCGCCAGTCTTCCCGTCGTGTCCGAACCCGTCTTCCAGGTCATTGCCCGCCGCTGGCGTCCGCGCACCTTCGGGGAAATCGTCGGCCAGCAGCACATCGTGCGCACCCTCAGCAACGCCCTCGCCAATGGCCGCGTCGCGCACGCCTACCTCTTCGTCGGTCCTCGTGGCACCGGCAAAACCACCACCGCTCGCATCCTCGCCAAGGCCCTCTGCTGCGAGGGCGGCCCCAAGGCCGACTTTAATCCCGACGAGCCTATTTGCCGGGAAATCGAGCAAGGTTCCTACCTCGACGTGGTGGAAATCGACGCCGCCTCCAACCGTAAGCTGGAGGACGCTCAGTCTATCCGTGAGGCCTGCCAGGTTCGTCCTGCCGGTCGATTCAAGGTCTTCATCATCGACGAGGCCCACCAGCTGACCAAGGAGGCCTTCAACGCCCTCCTCAAGACCATCGAGGAGCCGCCCCCCTGGGTGAAGTTCGTCTTCGCTACCACCGAGTCCGACAAAGTGCTCGAGACCATCGTCTCGCGCTGTCAGCGACTCGAGTTCCAGCCCATCCCCGAGGAGCTCATCGCCGAGCGCCTCGAGGCCATCGTCAAGGCCGACGGGATCAAGGCTGACCGCGAGGCCCTCCTCGCCATCGCCCGCCTCGCCCAAGGCGGGATGCGCGACTCCCAGTCCATTCTCGACCAGATTATCACCTTCGCCGGACGGCAGGTCTCGGAGAAAGACGTGACCGATATCTACGGCCTCGCCTCCGTCCAGCAACTCAAGGATCTCGCCGCCGCCCTCGCCCGCTCTGACGGGCCCGCGCTGCTCGCCATGGCTGACCTCTTTCATGAAGAGGGGCGCGACCTCCTTCGCATCCATGCCGACCTCCAGTCGTATGTCCGCGCCGCCGTGCTCGATGCGGTCCGCTCCGGCGGCCGCAGTGCTCGCCTCGGCTCTGAGCTGACATCCGATATCCTCGTCCGCATGCTCGACACTCTCCAGCAGGCCGAGTCTTCCATCCGTCACGGTCTCTCGCCTCGCGCCGCCTTCGAGGTCGTTCTGCTTAGAGCTGCCGAGCAGACGCGACACCGGTCGGTCGACGCGCTCATCCGCGAGCTCGGTGCCGCCACTAACGGACTCCCCACGGAGCCCGGCCAAAAAAAAATAGGGATCTCGCCACCCTCGGCTCCCGGCCCTTCCCTCGCGAGAACCCCCGAGCCCCTCGCCCAGCCGGTCACCGAGCCTGCGCGCGAAACCGGGGCCTCCTCCCCCGACGACGGACCGCCCGACGACGTACTCGAGGCCTCCGTCGATGCCTCTGGTTCCAACTGGTCGGTTTCCTCCGACCCGGTCGAGCCAGCTGCTCC
>JBFZFD010000099.1:0-4432 GCA_041306485.1 Opitutia bacterium
TCACCCTCTCGCTTGTGCGCGACACCCGTGATGACTTCACCTTCCCCACGCGCGGCTTCCGCGTAGCCCTCAACAATACCTATGCCGGCGGCGGGCTGGGTGGCGACGTGGATTACCTCAAGACCGATTTGCGCCTCGGCCGCTGGTTCCTCATCTCGCGCGAGGCCACCCAAACCCTCGCTCTCGTCGCCCGCGTTGGCACCTACCAGGACTTCGAGGATCTACCCTTCTTCGAGCGCCAGCAACTCGGCGGTGCCTACGACCTCCGCGGATTCAAGTACAACTACGTCGGCTCACCCGAGGTCTTCCAGGCGCCGCTTGCTTCACCCTCCCTCTACCAGCCGGTCGGGGGGTTGTCCTACGGCTTCATCACCGCCGAGTACACCATCAAAGCCTCCGATACCCTTCGCTGGGCCCTCTTCACCGACTGGGGCTTCGTCAATGAGAAGTCCAACGACTTCAACCCCGGCCAGATCAACGGCGATGCGGGGCTTGGCCTGCGCATCCTCCTCGGCGGGGCCGTCCTGCGCCTCGACTTTGGCTTCCCCCTCAGCACGACTCAGGTCGATGGGGTGGACGTGAATGACGATGGCATGCAGCTGCACTTCAGCTTCGGCACCTCCTTCTGACGGTCATTCGGCCTGCCACCGCCTCTTTTTAGCCGCTTGGGGGTTGCCAATCCCCCTGGGGCGGGCTTCGCTTTGTCCTCTCCCGACCCATGAAAACCCTAACCGCATTCCTCGCCCTCGCCGCCTCCGTGGCGCTCGCCAACCCGCCCAAGGTCGGGACTGTCGACTACGCCGAGATCAACAAAAAGTATAACAAGGCCACTGAGACCCAGGCCAGCATCCAGAAGTCCGTGGACAACGCCAAGGTCGCTGTCCAGGAGAAGGTCGACGAGGTTCAGCGCCTTCAGGCCGACCTCCAGGAGACCCAGAAGCGTGCCCAGTCACCCTTGCTCAACGACTCCGGCAAGCAGCAGGTCATGACCGAGCTTCGTACCAAGGAGGAAACCTTCCGCCAGCGCTACACTGCCCTCCAGCAGCTTGACCAGGAGGCCACCCGCACCATCCAGGGTCGCGTGCAGGAGATGCAGCGTGCCATCGACGCCGACCTGCGTCCCGCGGTCGAGAAGATCGCTAAGGCTAAGGGCCTTGACCTCGTCCTCGCCAAGGGCGCCACGCTCTACTCCGCGACCTCTCTCGACATCACCGAGGCCGTCCTTGCCGAGCTCAACGCCAACTACAAGACGACTGCTCCTAAGGACGCCAAGCCCGAGGAAAAGAAGTGAGCCTCGCGCCCCGGCTCGTCCGGGGCGCCTCTTTTAGGGACTATGCGACTCGACCTCACCCCCGACCAGATCGCCGCCCTTGCCGAGGCGGTATCGGTCGAGGGTGATGCCGGCGTCCGCACCCGCGCCCTCGAGGGCGTGGCGGCGCTGTCCGACGCCGGCCCTGCCGACCTCTCCTTCCTCGGCAATCCCCGCTACGTCGCGGAGGTCTCAACCTCCCGCGCTGGCGCCATTCTCATCCCGCGCGACCATGTCGGCAACCCCGCCCCTGGTCAGGTATTCCTTCGGGTGGCTAATCCCTCGCATGCCCTTGCGCTCGTCTGCTCGTTGATCGAGGCCCGGCTCTGGCCGCGCCCGCCCGCTGGCATCCATCCCTCGGCCTTCGTTGATTCTTCAGCCTGCGTCGATCCCACTGCCCATGTCGGTCCGGGCTGCACCCTGCTAGCCGGCGCCTCCGTCGGCGCGGGCGCGGTGCTCGAGGCCCAGTGCCACCTCGGTGTCGGCGCCTCTGTCGGTGTCGATAGTTGGCTGAAGCCCCGCGCGACCGTCGCCGATTATTGCAAAGTGGGTGCGCGCTGCCGCCTGCAGAGCGGAGTGGTGATTGGCTCCGATGGCTTTGGCTACGAGCCGGTCGGCGACCGCATCGAGCGCATCCCCCAGATCGGCACGGTGGAGCTCGAGGACGATGTCGAGATTGGCGCCAACACCACCCTCGACCGTGCCCGCTTCAGCCGCACCGTCGTCGGCCGCGGTACCAAGATCGACAACCTCGTGCAGGTGGCGCACAATGTCCGGATTGGCCGGCACTGCTTGATTGCCGCCCAAGTGGGCATCGCCGGCTCCACCGTACTGGGCGACGGCTGCGTGCTCGGCGGCCAGGCTGGCGTGGCCGGACACCTCCGCCTCGGCGATGGGGTCCGCCTTGGCGCCCAAGCTGGCCTCTTCGAGGACGCGCCCGCCACCGCCTTCCTCAACGGTAGCCCCGCCATGCCCCTCGGGCTCGAGCGTCGCGTAGCCGTGCTCTCCCGACGTTTACCCGACCTCTTCAAAAAGGTTGATTCGCTGGTCGCCGCCTTGGACTCTCTGCGTAAGCCTGTGCCATGAACCTCCCTCCCCTCAAGATCTTCACCGGCAACGCCAACCCGGCGCTGGCCAAGGAGATCTGCGACGGGCTGGGCGTGCCGCTCGGCGCCGCAACCGTACGCCGATTCCCCGACGGCGAGACTTTTGTCCAGATCAACGAAAACATCCGCGGGTGCGATGTCTTCGTCGTCCAGCCCACCTGCTCGCCGGCCAATGAGTGCATCATGGAGTTGCTCATCATGGTCGATGCCCTGCGCCGCGCCTCCGCCGACCGCATCACCGCGGTAATCCCCTTCTTTGGCTACGCCCGTCAGGACCGTAAGGATAAGCCCCGCGTGCCTATCACCGCCAAGCTCGTGGCCAACCTGCTCACCGCGGCGGGCGTCAACCGCGTCCTCGCGGTCGACCTCCACGCCCAGCAGATCCAGGGCTTCTTCGACATCCCCGTCGACCACCTCTTCGCCTCCCCCGTCTTCTTTGCGCACATCCGCAACAAGCCCTGGGTCCGCCAGTGCACGGTCTTCTCCCCAGATGTCGGAGGCCTCAAGTACGCCGCCGCCATGGCCGAGAATCTCGACCTACCCTTCGGCTTCGTGGCCAAGCGCCGCACTAGCGACACCACCGTCGAGGCCACCAGCCTCGTCGGAGAGGTCGAGGGGCGTGACATCCTTCTGGTCGACGACATGACCGAGACCGCCGGCACACTCGTCGCCGCCGCCGAGCTCCTCAAGAAGAACGGCGCCCGCTCCGTGCGTGCCCTTGTCTCTCACTGCATGCTCCAAGAGGCCGCTTACCCGCGCCTCCGCGGTGGGCCGATCGACGAGATGATCACGACCAATACCGTGCCCGTCGACACCAAGGGCCTGCCCATCACCGTCCTCTCCGTCGCCCCGCTGCTCTCCGATGCCATCAAGCGTATCCACGGCAACAGCAGCGTGACCGATCTCTTCAAAGTGAAGGGGTACTGACTCGGCCGTAGGCCGAGTCCGGCGGCACGGCGGCACGGATATATAGCTCGTTAGCTCTTTAGCTCGCTAGCTCGGCACAACTCGCTGCGCTCGTATCACTAACAATTATCAGGGGAACGGGGACCCAGGGGATACAGCGGCAAGGCGGCACAGCGGGGAATGGCTTAATGGCTTAATGGCTTAATCGTCCCTATAAGACTTTTAGGGGATTCTCCAAGGTCTCTTTCTCCCCCGTATCTCCCATTAAGCCATTAAGCGGGTAAGCGATTAAGCCCGTACCTGCATCTCCCATTAAGCGATTAAGCGGGTAAGCCATTAAGCGGGTAAGCGGGTAATCGGGTAAGCCCCTAAGCCCTTCCGTGCCCCTGTGCCCCTGTGCCGCCGTGCTCTTGGGCGCGTTAGCGCCCCCTCGAGTCGAGGAACTTTAGCACCACCTCGGCTTGGTCGCCCGTCGAGGACTTGGGGTCGACCCAGATGCACTTGCCATCCTCGAAAAGGAAGGCGGTACGGGAGGCGAAGCCGAAGGTTGAACCTACTCCGAAGGCAGCGATGACCTTCTTCTCGCTGTCGGCGAGGAGGCGGAATGGCAGGTTGTACTTTTCACGGAAGGCCTTCTGCCCCTTCTCGCTGTCGCTGCTGACGCCGAACACATTGACTCCTCGCTTCTGCAGCTCGCCCCAGCCGTCGCGCAGCGAGCATCCTTGCTTGGTGCAACCGGGAGTATCCGCCTTGGGGTAGAAGTAGACGAGCAGAAGCCCCTTGGCTCCCTCTTTGGCTACATCCGTCGACTTACCGTCGTGGTCATTGACCGTGACGGCAGGGACTGCGTCGCCGACCTTGACCGTGGAGGCCTCGGCGGAGCCGGACCCTGAGAATAGGGAGAACATGAGGGTGAGGAGGGAAAGGCGCATCGGGTAGATGCTATGGGAGAGGAAAATTGGATCGAGGCAAGCGGGAGGACGGAACGAAAAACAAAGAACGAAAAACGAAGAGCGTAGAGGTCCCGGTTGCATCGGCACGGGTCCCCCAATCCTCTATCCCCCTGTCCGCCCTCGCCCCCCGCATCGCATCCACCCATTAAGCCATTAAG
>JBFZFD010000100.1:0-3818 GCA_041306485.1 Opitutia bacterium
TACCAGTTTTCAACCATGCTCGAGGTCCACGGAAACTACGTGGACTTCGCCCGTAACTCCTCCAATGCCAGGAACCTTACCGCCGGGAGCCTGATTGACGCCACTCTCAGCTTCTCGAACAACGACTACATCGATTTCTCCAGCTATCAGCAGGAGCTTGATCCGGATTTTTCCTTCACCTTCACCGACGGCGAATTCTACAACTCCACTGGCTATGCCGGCCTCCGATTCACCAAGGGTCTCGATATCTTCTACGGCTGGATGCAGATCCAGGTAACCAACTCCGGCAATAGCGCCATTCAGGGTGTCCTCATCGACTGGGCTTACCAAGACTCTCCCGGTATCGGCATCCAGGCCGGCGCCATCGCCATCCCCGAGCCTTCCACCTACGGCATCATCCTTGGCGGCCTCGCCCTCGCCGGCGCCGCTGTCCGTCGCCGCAAGCGCTCCTCAGCTGCCTAAGGGGTAAGGCCGTTCATAGCGCCTTCGCGTGTTATGAACGGTCCCAGAAAAGGGGTCAGGCCGTACGAACGCCCATTTGCCGTACGTACGGCCTGACCCTCTTGGACCTTACTTGGAGAGTATACGAAGGGACTTCAAGTAGACGAGGGCCTTACTCCGGAAGTGCGCCCGGTCCTTGGGCGTCAGCTTGCCCGTCATCAGCCCCTTGAGCCGGTCGCGTAGGTTCATCGCGTTGTCCGCCATCTTCACCTTGCGGGCGAGGTCGTTGGGCAGGACCTTGGTCCGCACATAGTTCATGTAGTTCGCGCGCTTGCCCTTGGTCATCGCCGCAACCGCCGCGATCACGTCCTCGGGTATGCGGTCCTCGCGCAGCGTCTCGGCCGTCACTCGGTAGGCGCCGCCCGACTTCCGATGCCCCGCGGAGCCGCGCAAGGGCTTCTTCGTGGTGTCCTCGATAGTGTCGTGCAGGATGGCCACGGCTCGCAGGGGCCAGTCACCCTCGGGCATCATCTCCACGACATCTAAGCAGTGCCTAATGTAGTCGCGGCCATCCGGCTTCTTGCGCTTCTGGCCCCGGTGGGCGAGCCGGGCGATGCGCAGGGCAGCGGCATACAGGGTCGGACCCTTCAGGGCAGGCTTGGTCTTCATAGCGGGGATCTTGGACATAAGGATGGGTATGGGTTAGCGACGACGCTCGGTGAGGGCGCCGATGACACAGGAGCGGGTTTTCGGGTCGTAGCTATGGTGCAACGTCAGCACGGCCCCGCGGACATGGACCTCGTGCCGGATGCCGAGCGACACCTTCTCACCCTCGTGCAGGATGACCGAGGGCGCCATAAGGTTCTCCAAGTGAATCATGCAGGGTCCGTTCTCGTCGAAGAGCTCGAGCATACGGAACCGCATCAGCGAGCGGGAGTGCAGGCAGACGATCTCCCGGCGCAATGCGTCGACGGACGAGAAGCGGCAGGAGAAAGCGTCCTCGACCGCGCGCTCCGCAATATGGATGCGGTCCAGGCACGCCAACACGGCGTCCGATTGGAGGAAGTCCAACAGCGCCAGGCCTTCCCGCGGCGAGGGCGCGCGGTCGGACCTCGTCCACATGGGGCCCATCGCCTTGAGCACCTCCTCGAGCGTGTCGGCATCGGCCTGGCGACAGGCGACCAGCACGCGGTTCCCGCGCCCGGGCGACTCGGGCCGGATGAGGATGTCGCCCCGCAGGTCGAGTCCGCCGATGCGCACGAGGCCGAGCTGCTCCGCGTCCACGAACAGCCCGAGCTCGGGCCGGACGGCCAGATGCGCCTCGAGCATGCCGGCAATCACATCGAAGGGCAGGGTGGAGTCCAGGCGATGGACCACAAGGTGGCGGGAAGTGAGCGGGGGGCGTTTCGACATGGAGGAGAAGGCGGGGGTGGGGAGATCTGGGAGCAGCAGGATGCCCTAGGGCATTGGAGCCGGCGGTCTCAGGCGGACCCGCGGCGATCAGGGCTGTGGATGGAGTGTGCGACTAGGACGTCGGCGACTGGCTTAGCGGCGAGAAGTCCTTCTGCATCACGCCTGCGTTTATGGCCATTTCCCGCCCAGAAGTCAACAGTAAAATCCTTCTAGATAATTAAGGGTCAGGTCTCTTGACCCCTTTGGGGCTTTAACCGACTCAGGACGGCATTAGGCTGATTTTATGATAAGCGCGCAGGAATGGCTTCGGCGGTTGGGCGGGTTGAACGTCTCTAGGTCCAAGGCCAAGGGCCCCGCCCCCAACAAGCCCCTGCTAGTACTGGCCATTATGGATTTGGTCGAGGAGGGCTTAGCGGGGCAGGGCGGTGTGGTGAAGAGGGACGCTCATCTGCAACTTCGCTTCAGGAATTTCACCCCCATCTGCGCCCCACGACGTGGTAACAAGATCGATCTCGATCTACCTTGGGAATACCTGGCTAGCGATGGACTCTACCAACACCCGCAGGGCAGAGTGGGTGATACGGTAAAGCTCGATCAGGCATTGTTTGGGTTGTTGATGCAGCCCGACTTCCGGATGGCTGCGCGGAAGGTTCTCATCGCGACCTATTTCCCGCCCGACGAACAGGTGGCGCTGTTCGCAGCGTGTGACATGACGCCTCCCTCCAACGCCGATATCGCTCAGGTCCGCGAGGACCAAGCCGTCTACAAGACCCAGCTCCGCCGCGGCCGCTGCGCCCGCTTCGCCAGCCAAGTGGTATCGGGACATCGCTTCACCTGCGCTCTCACGGGCTACCGGCTCACCACCGCCACAGGCTTTAACCTCCTCGAGGCCGCCCATATTAAACCCCACGCGCAACATGGGCCCGACACCCCCGATAACGGTCTGGCGCTCACCCCTACCGCCCACGCCCTCTTTGACGCCCATCTGTGGTCCATCAGCCCCGACCTCCGCATCGTCGTCGCCCGCGACGCCTTTGAGGAATCCTCAGTCTCCCCGGAATCCTCAGCATCCTCTTTCTCCCCCTTCTCCCTTAAGGCCCTCCACGGCAAACCCCTCCACCTCCCCGGCCCTCTCCGCCCCAACCCTGACTACCTCTCCTACCACCTCCACTACCTAAAGGGGGCCTGACCCCTTTTTTTTCCTAGTTATTTGAGACGTGCCCTGCGTTTTTGGAAAAGATTTTTACCCAATCCGTCATGAGCAAAATCGCTGTCCTGCCTATCGCATTCCTTTGCACGGGCTTATCTGCCGCCACTGAAATCAATCTTAGTTTCCGTGCCGCGCCCTCCGCTACCGGACAAAGCCTCGACAGCAGCTTCGGTGGTGCGGCCGACCGTGCAGGTTTTTGGAATATCCTTTCGTCAGGTTCTGGTTCAACCCAGCTACGCACGCTTAATGGTCAATTAGATCCTTACTTTAATTGGATCAGCGGCAGTGCGGGCAATATCACTTCGTCTTCTGCTGAGACCGGAGGCATTAATCTCCTGATAACTTCCAACTTCATTCAGAACCCCAGTTACTCTTTTACTTTAACGGGCTTGGATAATGGTGACTACAGCTTCTACTATTATTCATTCTCACGCGGCGATCAGCCTACGGGAGCACTCCTTGTCAATGGAGTCTCGGGTCCTCAGGTTTTTGGTCGTGGTGAAACCACGCTCGGTCCCCTCACCCAGGGTGTTGATTATGGGGTTGTTGAGGTCGAAGTGGTTGACGGGACGCTCAATGTCAGCGGTGCACTGACGACTTGGGGCGGCCTAGCCGGTTTTCAGCTAGCCGCTGTCCCCGAACCCTCAACCTACGGCTTGATTCTTGGTGGCTTGGCTCTCGGCGCTGCGGCCTGGCGCCGCCGCCGTCAGAACTGACAGCTTTTGACTGATTCCTCCCAAAATAGTGGGTTTAG
>JBFZFD010000101.1:0-12270 GCA_041306485.1 Opitutia bacterium
GGTCCGGATTCCTTCTCGCCCCCGGGGCGCCGGAAGTCCTAGAGAAAAGCGTGCGACCGCTCGTCCTACTGACCCGGGGAAGTCCCCTAGCCCGACGCCAGGCGGACCTCGCGGCTGCGCACCTCGGTGCCGCCCTCGGCCGGCCGACCGAGATTCGTATCGTGGTCACAACGGGCGACCGTCAGGCCGCCTGGTCGCTCGAGAAACAGGGAGGCAAGGGACTCTTCACCGCTGAGCTCGAGCAAGGCTTACTTCGTGGCGAGGGCGACCTCGCTATTCACAGTGCTAAGGACCTCCCCACCGAAATGCCGCGGGGGCTGGCCATTGCCGGCTTCCTTCCGCGCGAGGATGCGCGCGACATGTTGGTACGCCGGGAATCGATAACGACCCCGCGACTCATCGCCACGGGTAGCCCTCGTCGACGCGCCCAAGGCGCCCTGCTCTTCCCCGGGACCGAATGGACTGAGTTGCGCGGGAATGTTGACACCCGGCTCCGCAAGGTTGCCGAGGGCCAGGCCGACGCATCCTTCCTGGCTCGCGCGGGGCTGAATCGATTGGGCATCAAAGATTGGCCCGGCTTGGTGCTCGAGGATATCGGGATCGACCGCATGGTGCCCGCAGCTGGCCAAGGAGCCGTCGCTCTCCAATGCCGGTCGGAGGAGACGGGAGACCTCGCTGGCTGCCTCGACGAGGCAACCGCCCGCGCCGTCGGCATTGAGCGCCTCTTCCTCGCCCGCCTCGGCGAGGGCTGCCACACGGCCTTCGCCTGCCATGTCACAGGGCAACAGGTCCATCTCTTCCGCGAGGATTTCGGCCGACAGTCCCACCCTATGCCCGCGCGGGACGTGCGGGAGGCGGAACCGCTTGTCGAACGCATCCTCGCAGGGCTAACCTAAAACCATGAGCATCACCCGACTGAAGGGACGTCGCATCCTCCTGACCCGCCCCGAGGGTTCTGCCACCGCCTGGCGCGCTACCCTCGAGGCCGCCGGCGCCCAAGTCGACGAGCTGCCCCTCCTCGCCATCCACCACGAGGCGGACGCCACCGTCTTACGCGAGGTCCTCGCCGGACTTGGCGAGTACGATTGGGTTGTCTTCACCAGCGCCAACGGGGTCCGCGGCTTCTTCGAGCGCTTCTTCGAGCGCTACACCGACATCCGTTCCATCGGAGGCACCCGCTTCGCCTGCGTCGGACCGGCCACCGAGGCGGCGCTGCGTGCCTTCCACCTCGACACGGACCTGGCCCCGGAAGGAGCCGACGGCGTCTCCCTCGCCCGCAAGCTCATGACGGAGCATGAAATCGAGAACCAGAAGATCCTCGTGGTCGCGGGTAGCCAAGCCACGGATGAGGTTCCGCGCCTCTTGTCTGACCAAGGATACGCCATCGTCGACACCCTGACCGTCTATGCTACCGGAGAGAAGGATGTCTCCGCCTCCGGTGCGGCCTCGGTCTTCCGCCGAGAAGGTGCCGACCTGCTCGTCTTCGCCAGCCCCTCGGCAGTCGAGTCCTTCATCCACCAAGCCGCCTCCCTGCGACTGGAGCCAGGCGCCCGCCAACCCCTCGCCATCGCGGTCGGTGCCACCACTGCGGAGGCTATGCGCAAGGCGGGTATCCCGGTCGCGGCCATCGCAGCCAAGCCGACCGCCGAAGGCATCCGCGACGCCGCCGCCGAGGCACTTGCCTCCGCCAAGGCATGAGTACCGGGTGCCTGACCAAGGTCTGCGGGATCACCCGAGCCGCCGACGCGGCCATCGCCCTGCACCTCGGCGCGGACTACCTAGGTATTAACACCTGGTCGGGCTCGGCGCGCTATGTGCCCGCCGAGCGCAGGGCCTCCCTGCTACGGGAGATTCCCGCGACGCGGCGCATCGCCGTCAGCGTGGGGACTACGCCAGACGAGGCCCGCGCACTCCTCGCCGAGGGTTTCGCTGCCGTCCAGGTCCACTTCGATCCGGCTGAGACTGGCGTTGACCCAGCTAAGATTTCCCAAGCCATCGGCCGCGAGCGTCTCTGGCTTGCACCAAGGCTCGCCGATGGGAGCCCCTTCCCCGAGGCGCTGCTACCCTTGGCCGAGACCTTCGTGCACGACGCCCACCAAGCCGGATCCTTCGGGGGAACTGGCCTTCGTTCCGACTGGGCCAGATTCCTCAAGCTTCAGGCTAATCATCTGGGACAGCGTTGGATTCTCGCGGGAGGGCTCGGACCAGAAAACCTCGCCGAGGCTGTGGCCGAAGGGGTGCGGGCTGTTGACCTCAACAGCAAGGTCGAGCTGGCCCCAGGCCTCAAATCAGCCGAGAAACTACACCTAGCATTCGACATTCTGCGTAAAAACAGTCAAAAATAAGCTCCCGTTGCCGTAAAACCCCTATTGGCACGGACATTGCATTAGGAGAGATGAACCGCTAAACAACCTAACAAACCCAACACCATGAAACTCGTCGTCGCTATCATTAAGCCATTCAAACTCGAGGAAGTGAAGGACGCCCTTGCCGAGATTGGTATCGAGGGCATGACCGTCACCGAGGTCAAGGGCTTCGGTCGCCAGAAGGGCCACACCGAGATTTACCGCGGCAGCGAGTACACCGTCGATTTCCTCCCCAAGATCAAGTTGGAGCTAGCCCTGGGCGACGAGCTGGTGGAACGCGCGGTCGAGACCATCACCAAGGCCGCTCGCACCGGTAAGATTGGCGATGGTAAGATTTTCGTCTACGGCCTCTCCGAAGTGATCCGAATCCGTACCGGCGAACGCGGTCCCGAGGCCATCTGACGCCCCCCTCCCTAGAGTCCTCGGGTGCGCCCTTCCGCCGCCTCTCCGCCGTCGACCAAGCGGAGTTAGCTCTGCTTGACGGCCTCGCTTCCCGTCGATGGAAGGACCTACTGCCTAGCCTCAAGGACCTCTCCGAGTCGCTGCGCCTAAGCCCGCCCGTAATCACCGAAGCCTTACGGAGACTGGCTGCGAGGCGCTTTATCAAGTCGCCCGGTCCTCGCCGTCGCTACCGAATCCTGGAGAGCCCCCCGAAATCAGCCAAGGCGGCGCGAGCCCCGGATTCACGGCGCCTGCTCATCCTAACTCAGAACGGACCCGAGGCCTGGGATGAGTCCCAGCGGCGAGTAGTCATGGAAATCATGGATGATGCGGGCGCCGATGGCTGGGCCTGCGCGCGCGAGAGCAGCGACTTCCTTCGCGCCAAGCGCCCGCTCAAGGCCTGGGATAGGCTACTCGAGCTTCACCGCCCCAGCCACCTCGTCGCCATCCAAGGCACCCAAGCGCTGGCCGAATGGGCGAGCCGCAGGGGCGTCAAGACGGCCTTTATCGGCGGTCAGCAGGTCGCCCCCGCCTTAGCGACCTGCATCGGCATCCAATTGTCCGATATCCTCCGCCACGCCTTCGATCATCTGATCCGCCACGGACATCGCCGCATCCTCATCCCGACCTGGGGCGGACTAAGGCAGCTGCCGGTGGCTTGCGCCCGCGAGCTCGGCGCGGCGCTGGGGATGGACCCAGCCCGACTGCTTGGGGAGGGCTGGGTGTTCGGGGTACCGAAGACCAAGCTAGCCGATCACCGGGACCGCCTACTCCGGCATATTCGCAAGCTGAAGCCGACCGCCTTGGTGACCATCGATTGGAGCGATTATCTTGTCGCTTCGCAATGCCTGGAGGACGAGGGGCTCCGGGTCCCCCAGGATGTCTCGCTGATGGTGCTAAACCATGGCCCCGACAGCGACTGGGTTCGGCCGGCCCCCGCCCACTACCACATCGCCCAAGACTATTTCGCCCGCGAGGTCCGGGCCTGGAGGCGGGGTCGCACGCTTGATGCGGAAAGCGCGACCAAGGCCGTGATTGGGGGCTGGAAACCCGGCGCGACCACCGGGCCAGCCGCGGCGCGCTGATACCTCAGCGGGCGGTCGGCGAGCCGGGAGCCCTCAGCCGTACGTGCTTAAGTGGATGCACGTCGAGCAGGGTCGGATGCCAGCCCTCGACCTCGGGGCGGATAAGGAACTTACTTCGGTTAAAGACTACGGGCAGGACTGGAGCCCCGGCGACGAGGCGCGCCTCCGCGGCTTGGAAGTGCTCGTATCGACGCTCCCGGTCGGGCTCGGCGGCAGCGAGAGCGATACGCCGGTCATACTCCGCGTCGGACCAGCCCGTCTGGTTCATCTCATTGCCGGTGGTGAACATCTCGAGGAAGGTATTGGGGTCGTTGTAATCACCCGTCCAAGCGGAACGAGCCAACTGGTAATCGCCTTTTTGCAGGCTCTGTAGGTAAACCTTCCATTCCTGGTTACGCAGGACGACTTCGATGCCGAGCTCACGGCGCCACATCTCCTGGTAGGCCTGCGCGGCGAGCATCGAGCCCTCCGAGGTGTTGTAGAGGTACTCGACCACAGGGAAACCCTTACCACCGGGATAGCCAGCTTCGGCGAGCAGGCGGCGGGCGGCATCGCGATCCTCGCTCCATGCATGGCGGCTGACATAGCCGGCGGTGCCAGGAGGCGTCATGCCCAAAGCCGGACTCTCCCCAGCGCGCAGGACCTTCTCCGCCATCAATCGACGATCCAGCACCATGCCAAGGGCCTGGCGCACGCGGACATCCGATAGCGCCTTGGCAACGGCGGGGGCGCCGGTCACCTGGGTGTTCACGCGGATGTAGGAAACCGAGAGGTAGGGGTCCACGCGGAGCGAGGGGTCCTTGGCGGCGATTAGCCGGTGCACCTTATAGGGAGGCACCGAGCCAGTGATGTGTAGCTCGCCGCCACGAAAGGCGCGCTCTTCGGTATAGAGGTCCGAGATAGCCCGAAACTCCACGCCCTCCAGCGCGACCGAGGAGGCGTCCCAGTAACTCGGGTTCTTACGGACGGTGATGCGCCGGGCCACCTCCCAGGATTGCAGGATAAAGGCACCGTTACCAACCAGGACTCCGGGCTGCGTCCATCGGCCGTGTTTGGCGTCGATGGGGCCCTGTGACAGAATAGTCGGGGGGTGGATGGGCAGCCAGCTATGATGGCAGAGCAACTGCAGGAAATAGGGTGTCGGGTGCTCGAGCTGGATCTCGAGGGTACGCTCGTCGACCGCACGGAATCCTACCGTTGTGAAATCCGTGACCTTGCCAGAGTTGAAGTCGCGCGCGCCCTTCACCGCAAAAAGCATCCAAGCGTACTCGGAGGAGAGGCCCGGGGAGAGGATGCGACGGTAACTAAAGACGAAGTCTGCCGCGGTGACTGGATCTCCGTTGGACCAGCGGGCGGAGGGCCTGAGGTGAAACGTCCACTTCCGACCGTCGGGCGAGAGCGTCCAGCGCTCAGCTGTTGCCGGCTCCGGCTCGAGATTACGGGGGTTAGGCTCCACCAATCCCTCGAAAAGGGAGTTAACAATACGCGACTCGATGACCCCGGTGACGATCTGAGGGTCGAGGCCAGCAGGCTCGGCGCTGTTGTTGATGACGAGGATGCCCTTCCGGGCTGACCGGGTAGCGGTGTCGTCGGAGGGACCGCAACCAGCCAGCATCAACACGAGGAGCACGGACAAGTGACGCATGCGGCAGGATAGGACGTTCTGGCGCCCGGGGAAAAGACCCAACTGGGACCCTCATTTCCTTGCGGCCAGGGGTTGCGTCCCTAGGCAGGAGGAATGAGCCGGCCAAGCATCCTCCTGACCAATGACGATGGGATTGACGCGCTCTTCCTCCGAGCGGTGGCCGAGGCGGCCGTCCGCGAAGGCATGGAAGTCTGGGTGGCGGCACCAACCGGGGAGCGTAGTTGGATCGGCCGGGCCTTCAGCCGCAACCGCGACGTACCCGCGACTAAGATCGAGGGTCTTGGTGACCTAGCCTGGGCGCTCGATGGCACGCCCTCGGACTGCGTAAACATCGCGCTAGGGCATCTCCTACCCCGCCGTCCAGATGTCGTACTCTCCGGCATGAACATCGGCTACAACGCCTCCATGCCCCTGTGCCTAAGCTCGGGCACCCTCGCCGGCGCAATTGAGGGAGCGGCCTGGGGTATCCCCTCGGCGGCCTGCTCGTTCGACCTTGACCCCGAGGTATTCGAACAGGTCCGGCAAGCCAAGGAAACCTGCCCTCCCGACCTCGAGCCCCACCTTCGAGCAGCCTGCGCCCATGCGGTTGGCTTTGCCCGTTCGCTGGTCGGGCAGGAGGTCGCAGGGCTGACCGTGCATAACCTCAACTACCCAAGTGACACCACCACGCGCACGCTGGTCGAGCGCACCGTCCCAGCCCATCTTCGCTTCGGCACCCTCTTCGCCCGCGACACCCATGGCTTCAGCTTTCGATGGAATGATGGTTCCGACTTGAGCGGACGTAACGATACCGACGTGGCAGCGGTCGAGCGGGGATCCATCAGTCACACCGTGCTCGATTTCACCCGCCTCGGCGGCTGAGTGTCTGGCGCTTGCCAACCAGCGAACCCTCGCCAACCTCGGAGGGATGCCAGGCGTCGTCTGCAGTCGTTGCGGTTCCGCCGCTACCCTCTTCCTTGGCACAGTGGCTGGGGCAGAATCCGCCGTGGTCGGTTTCTGCCAAGCTTGCCTCCCAGAGGGCATCCTCAAGGCCCCCCTTCCCGCCACCGCAGCCGGACTGAGCCTAGCCATCCCTCTTCCAGCCGGTCGTACACGCTGCCCCTCTTGCGGGTTTCGTTGGTCTGACTTCGAGCGCCACCAGCGGCTCGGGTGCCCGAGCTGCTACGTCGCCCACGCCACTCAAGCCACCCCCTTGGTATCGAGAAGCCAGCCCTCACTCACACACCAGGGACGTAAGCCCGGCGCCCCAGTTTCCCCCTTACAGGTAGAGATGGAGGGACTTGTCCCTGACGCTCGTCCCAAGTCACGACGACAGTCGGTAGGTGAAATCGAGTCACTGCTCGCGACCGCCATTCTCAAGGAAGACTACGAAGAGGCTGCTCGCCTACGCGACTTACTCTCGGCTCGCCGCACCGGCGGATAGGCGTATTCGGTTTGCCCTCGACCAAGACAAGCCCAGCCTAGCCGGATGGACGAGGGCTCGCCCCAGCTCATCCTGCAGCCCCTGCTCCAGCTGGTGGTCATCCTCGTCATGGCCTATGTCTCGGGCTGGGCGGCAGGGTTGCTCGGCCAGCCGCGCGTGGTAGGCATGATGGTCGGAGGTGTCCTGCTCGGACCCTCGGCGCTCGGTCAGATCCTGCCCGAGGTCCAAAGCTGGCTCTTCCATCCGACAAGCCTCCCCTTACTCAACTTCCTAGCTCAAGCGGGAGTCGGCCTATACCTCTTCACGGTCGGGCTCGACTTTGAGACGGATCGCCTACGCGAAAGGGCGCGCGCGGCCTTGATGATTTCGGTGGCCGGTATCGCTGTGCCCTTTCTCGCAGCCTGGCCCACCGCGAGCCTCATCGGTGACGCACCCGGACTCTTTGGTAGTGAGGTGAGCCCACCCATGCGCGTGCTCTTTCTTGGCTCGGCCATGGCCATCACGGCCTTCCCCATGCTGGTCTGGATGGTGCGTGAACGCGGCTTGGAGCGCTCAACCGTTGGCAACTTAGCCATCGCCGCCGGGGCCATCGACGACGTGGTGGCCTGGTGCATCCTCGCCGGGGTCGTCTCAGCCGTCTCAGGCGATCCCTCAACCATCGCCAAGGCGGTGGGAGGCGCGGCGACCATGGCGCTGCTTGCCAGCTTGCTGGGACGAAGGATGCTCGCCCTCGTCTCCGGCCCCGCCGAACGCAGGGGGAATGTCAACCTGCTCGACGGCGCCCGCCTCGGCCTTGTCCTACTCGCATTCTTAGCCTTCAGCGAATGGAGCGGGCTGCATGCGGTCTTCGGGGGCTTCCTCTGCGGCCTCTGCCTGCCACGTGGCCGTCTTAGCGCAGCGACCACGGGCGTGCTCAACCCAGTGGTTGGACCTTGGTTGCTCCCTTTCTTCTTCACCTTCTCCGGTCTACACACCCGGCTCGACCTCGTCCTCAGCGCCGAGGGCCTAGCCCTCACAGCCTTGGTTCTGGCGGTGTCCATCCTCTCCAAGGGAGGGGCCTGCTGGGCAGCGGCCAGGCTGGCGGGGATCCCCGGCAAGCAGTCGCTAGGCATCGGTGTACTCATGAACGCGCGCGGGCTGATGGAACTCATCCTTCTCGGCATCGGCCTAAAGGCGGGAATTGTAGGCCCGCTCCTCTTCTCCGTACTCGCCCTGATGGCCATCGTAACCACGGCGATGGCTGGCCCTCTCTTCGACCGCCTAGTCGGGGAAAAGTCTGGGTCTGGATAAAAAAATTCTCGCCCGTGCGCGTGACGTGGGGATGCTAGCCGAGCACCCCACCCCGGGTGCATTCCCCAACATGAAATCCTCCATCACCGGCTGGTCACTCCTCGCCGCTTTCCTGCCCTCCCTCGCCAGCGCGGGCGAGGCCGACATCCGCATCCCTCCGCTCGCCGAGGCCAAGTTCCTCGATGGCGCGCTTTCCGGGCCCGACATCCTCTGGGCAGGCATAGTGGTCTGCGTCCTGGGCATCGCCTACGGCTGGTGGCAATACCTCCAGACCCGCGCCTTGCCGGTGCACGGCTCGATGTCGGAGGTCTCCCAAGTCATCTGGGAGACCTGCAAGACCTACCTCTGGCAGCAAGGCAAGTACCTCGCCGCCCTCTGGCTGCTCATCGCTGCGTGCATGATCTACTACTTCGGAGGTCTCGAGGCCAAGTCGGCCCGCGACGTCCTCGTCATCCTTGGCTCCTCCGTCCTCGGTATCCTCGGAAGCTACGGCGTCGCTTGGTTCGGCATCCGTATCAATACGGTAGCTAACTCGCGCACAGCTTTCTCGGCCCTCCGCGGCAACCCGCTCGCCACCCTGCTCATCCCCCTGCGCTCCGGGATGAGTGTCGGCCTGCTGCTCGTGGCCATCGAGCTGCTGTTCATGATCGCCATCCTGCTCCTCCTGCCGGTCGAGCTGGCCGGCCCCTGTTTCATTGGCTTTGCCATCGGTGAGTCCCTCGGTGCCGCAGCGCTGCGCATCTGCGGCGGCATCTTCACCAAAATCGCGGACATTGGGGCAGATCTCATGAAGATCGTCTTCAAGCTACCGGAAGACGACCCTCGCAACCCCGGGGTAATCGCCGACTGCACCGGCGACAACGCCGGCGACTCGGTTGGCCCCACCGCCGATGGTTTCGAGACCTACGGCGTGACTGGCGTAGCCCTCATCGCCTTCCTCGCCCTCGCTCTTGCCTCGAGCCCAGTGCTCTGCGCCACCCTCATCATCTGGCTCTTCGCCATGCGCATCCTGATGGTGATCACCTCGGTCATCTCCTACGCAGCTAACAGCGCCCTGAGCTCGATGATCTGGGGTAAGTCGCGCGACTTTAACCTCGAGCAGCCGCTGACAAACCTCGTCTGGATCACCTCCCTGATCTCCATCGCCGTCACCTACTGGGCAAGCCATGCACTCCTCGCGGGCCAGGCAGGGACCCATGCCGACCTCTGGTGGATCCTTTCGACCATCATCTCCCTCGGGACCCTGGCTGGGGCCCTCATCCCTGAGTTCACCAAGGTGTTCACCTCAACCGAGAGCCGGCATGTCAAAGAGGTCGTCACGTCCTCCGACCAAGGCGGTGCCTCGCTCAATATCCTCTCCGGCCTCGTGGCTGGCAACTATTCAGCCTTCTGGACTGGCCTCTGCATCCTCGCGCTGATGCTGGGTGCCTATCTGCTCTCGCTCCATCCCGCGCTGGCGGCGGTGATGCCCGGGCAGTTCGCCTTCGCCGCGCCGATCTTCGCCTTCGGCCTAGTGGCTTTCGGCTTCCTTGGGATGGGCCCCGTGACCATCGCGGTCGACTCCTTCGGGCCGGTCACGGACAACGCGCAGTCGGTCTACGAGCTCTCACAGATTGAGTCCCGCCCGGGCATCGCGGCCGACATCGAGCGAGACTTCGGATTCAAGCCCGACTTCGTGGGTGCCAAGCACCAGCTCGAGAAGGGTGACGGTGCGGGCAACACCTTCAAGGCCACCGCCAAGCCCGTGCTCATCGGAACCGCGGTGGTCGGCGCCACCACCATGGTATTCGGCATTATCATGATGCTGCAGGAGCACTACAAGGCCTCCGACCCCAGCTTTAATGTCCTTGAGCGACTCTCACTCGTGCATCCCGAGGCCTTGATGGGTCTGCTGATGGGTGGCGCGGTCATCTACTGGTTCACCGGGGCCTCCACCCAGGCGGTAGTCACTGGGGCCTACCGTGCAGTGGTCTATATCAAGGAGAACATGCGGCTCGACGCGACGACTGCATCGACCGAGTCCTCCAAGGAGGTCGTGCGCATCTGCACCCAGTATGCCCAGAAGGGAATGACCAATATCTTCGTGGCGGTCTTCTGCTTCGCCTTGGGCCTGGCCTTCATCGACCCGTTCTTCTTCATCGGCTACCTCATCGGCCTAGCCTTCTTCGGCCTCTATCAGGCCATCTTCATGGCCAATGCCGGGGGTGCATGGGACAACGCCAAGAAAATCGTCGAGGTCGACCTCAAGGCCAAGGGCACCCCGCTGCATGCCGCCACCGTGGTCGGCGACACTGTCGGCGACCCCTTCAAGGATACCTCCTCCGTCTCGCTCAACCCCGTGATTAAGTTCACCACCCTCTTTGGCCTGCTCGCGGTCGAGATTGCGGTCAACCTACCCTCGAGTTCAGCCAAGGCCATCGGCACGGCCATCGTCGCGGTCGCCCTCTTCTTCGTCTACCGGAGCTTCTACGGCATGCGCATCCCGGTCGACACCAAGGCGGCCTGAGGCATCCCGAGGGCGGTATCCGAGGGGCCGGCAATGCCGGCCCCTCTTGATGCTTATGACTTTCCACGGGCTGGACGCGTATCCCTCCCAGGGACATGTGCAGTCCATGGCCCAAGTCCTCCTCCACCTCCCCCACGCCTCACGCTACATTCCCCTCGCTGAGCGCGGCGGACTCGCCGTCGACGATACCGAGATCGAGCGCCAGCACCTCGCCCTTGTCGACGACCGCACCGACGAACTGTTCGCCCCGGTCGAGGCCACCGGCGTCAGCGTCATCACCGCCGCCGTCTCACGCCTGGTGGTCGACGTTGAGCGCCGCCGTGACGACTCCCTGGAGCCAGCCGCCGCCCTCGGCATGGGTGCCGTCTACACCCGGGGCATCGACAACGTCCTCCTCCGCCCCAACCTCGACGCCGCTGAACGCGAGCGACTCCTTCAGACTTGGTATGACCGGCACCACCAGTTGCTCGAGAAGACGGTAGTTGGCATCCGCAAAGCCTGTACCTCCTGCGTGCTGATCGACGCCCATAGCTACCCGCTCAACCGGCTACCGACCGAGCTCGAGGGGGCGGCTAGGCCCGAGATCTGCATCGGCGTAGACCCCGATTGGAGCCGAGGCATCGAGAAGGTAGTCGAGCGCCACTTCATCGAGTCCGGCTACACCGTCGCCATCAACCAGCCCTATGGTGGATCGATGGTGCCCGACATCATCCGCCGCGAGCCGCAGCGCAACACCGCCTGGAACCATAGCTTCCATGACCAGATGGCACCATGCAAAGGCTTCTTCAGTGTCATGATCGAGGTGAGGAGGGACGTCTACCTACGGCAAGATAGCCAACTCCCTAGCCCGCGCTTCAACCACCTCAAGTTCACCCTCAACATGCTCTACCGCCGATTCAATAAACTCAACTTCTGGTCGGGTCGGAACGATATCTCCCCAGGACCGCCCGACCGATCATGAGCCAAAGGAGCGCAGGCAACAAAGCGCTCAGCGCCAAGGCCAGCACCGGGGATTCGTGGCCGAGATGACCCACCCAAGCGAAAGCGAACCCCAGCGGCGCGGAGCCGCACGCAAGTGCCGCCGCAAAGCGACCGAAAGGCATCCGGGCCACCCCCGCCAACGCCGCCACCGCCTCGGGCAGGACCGGTGTCCAGCGCGAGAGGGCAACCATCCATTCGCCCCTCGAGGCGAAGCGCTCCTCCAGCTCGGACATTCCCTCGCCCGCCACCCAAGCCGCTGGTGCGCGCCCGAGGAAGCGAGCTAGCCCATAGGTCAGACAACCAGCGAAGAACGAGGCAAGAGAGGCCACGCATCCACCCCACCAGGGCCCGAGAGCGAGACCGAGGGCTGACATCACAAGCGTAGCCGGTACCGGCAGGAGGATGTCGGCGCAGATTAGGCCCGCACCAACCGCGGCCGCCATCCATGGATCGGAACCAAGGAGACTAGCCAACCCCTTGGCGTCGAGGGCTACCTCGAGACGCTCACCCCAAATAAACCAGGGCACCAGCAC
>JBFZFD010000102.1:0-3520 GCA_041306485.1 Opitutia bacterium
TTTATACCCGGGTCGGCAATGACCCCGTCCTCCTCGCCGTCATGGCGGAGATTAACCGCAGCGCCGTCAAGCCACCCAAGGGTTACCTCACCCGCGATCAGTGGGCGGCTAAGTGGAAACTCAAGTCGGGACACACCGCCAGCATCTACCTCGCCCAGGCGCTGAAGATTGGCGTTCTCGTCAAGGCCCGCTACCGCATCCTCATCGGCGACTCCGGGCGACTCCGCACCGTCGACCACTACGGGCCACCGCTCTCCAAACGCAAAGCACCTTGACCACGGGCACCCACGCCCTCAAACCACCAACCCTTCCTTCCATGACCCCGCCGAATAACGTCGCCGCGGAACGCCACCTCATCGGCGTCCTCATCCGCGACTCCCTTCCCTTCCCCGCCGAGTTAGTCCCTGCGGACTTCTTCGAGCCCGCCCACGCTGACATCAGCCAAGCCATCTACTCGCTCCAATGCGACGGCCTGATCGCCGACGAGCTGACAGTCACCGAGCGCCTACGCTTTGACCGCTCCCCGGTCGATGCGTTCACCGTCTCCGACATCGTCTCCGCCTGCGGTCAATCGACCTACCGCCAAGAGCACGTCGACATCGTCCAGCGAATGGCGACCTTACGCGAGGCCGCCCGCCTCGCCGACTTCGCCCACGACCCTGCGACCGACCCCGACGCCCTCTTCGCCCATGCCGAGGCCATGTTCGCCAAGCGCAAGGCCAAGCCTGCCAAGCACGGCCCCAAGCGCATGGACTTCGACAGCCTCATGGCTTTCGACCGCAAGGAAGACCCGTCGACCGTCATCGGCAACCGCTGGCTATGCAAGGGTGGGTCGCTCCTGATCGTCGGGCAGTCGGGCACCGGCAAGTCGTCCCTGATGATGCAGGCCGCCGTCCTTTGGTGCTTAGGCCGTGACTTCTTCGGCATCAAGCCAGCCAAGCCCCTTCGGGCCATCATCCTACAGGCCGAGAACGATGCCGGGGATGTCAGTGAAGCCCTCCAAGATGTCGTGGCAGGCGCCTACCTCGACGACGCGGAACGCTCTCAGCTGCGGGATAACCTCGCCATTTTCCGAGACACCGTCAGCACGGGCACGACCTTTACCGCGGCCCTCGCCGACCTCATCAAGCAGCATGGGGCGGACATCGTCTTCGTCGACCCACTGCTCTCCTTCGCCGGCATCGACGTCTCCGACCAAGAGCAGGCTTCCAAGTTTCTCCGCCATGACCTCGCCCCGATCCTCCTCGAGACGGGCGCCGTCCTCGTCGCCATGCACCACACCGGGAAGCCTAAGGCCGCCTCCGACAAGGAAGGCCACACCGTCGCCGACCTTGCCTATGCGGGACTCGGCTCCTCCGAGTTTACGAACTACTTCCGCGAGGTCGCCGTCCTCTTCCGCTGCCAAGGGGACGAGCCCATCTACAAGTTTGGCCTGACCAAGCGCCGGGGTCGGGCAGGGCTGAAGGACTCCGAGAACCAGTTTAAGTCCGAAATTTACATCCGCCATGCCGCCGAGAAGGGGGTCATCCGATGGGAATACAGTCTACCCCCCTCCCAGAGTGCCACCGACCCTACCTCAAGGGATAGCGATTCCAGCCCCGCTAAGGGGTCGCCAAGGCGTTTGCGGGTCAACTGAGGGTCAACACCCGTACCCCCACCTTTTAGCCAATGATGATTCTCGCCTCAACATCCGACTCAACATCCGTCCCATGTACTTCGTACAAGGGTGACTCTACTCTCACCCCTTGTCGCTTACGCTCGGGGTTCGAGCGAGTCTCTGGCGAGGAGGCAAGTCTACCGCGATGACTAAACCAGACCGTACCAAGGCGCGGAGAGGTTGGGTGTTACGCAAGCTGAGTCTGACCAGGTACAGGCAGAAGGCTTGGAGGGAACAGCCTGAGAGGATGGAGCATATCCGGCAGCAGGCCACCGAGGCCGCAAAGGCAATCAAGGACGAGAAACATAAAAGCCTGGTCGAGTTGGTGAGCACATGGCCTGAGCGCATGACGTCGGACGAACTCAAGCAGATCGCTCAAAGGGACATCGACTATCGGGGTAAGTACTCATCGCTCGTCTACAGGTTTACCCGTAAGGGCTTGCTGAGGTTCGATGTGGATGGCAAGTGGCTGAACCTTTGCCGTTTGCCTAACGAGCAATGACCTTTCCAATGAGGATGTGACCAGGGCTAAACTCAACGACCTAACCGCACCGGCTAAGGATGCGAAGTCGTTCGACGCTTGGTTCTTTGCCCAGCCTAAGAAGTCGCAGGACAAGATGCGTGAGCTCGGCGTGCTGCCGTATCGCGACATGGTGCCGAGTAAGCACGTCTTCGACATCGACCCGAATCATCCGGCATGGGCGACGCGTGATGGTGACAACGTACGCGTGGAGAAGGATGCGTTCATCTCCCGCGATCATGTCGGCGTGATGCTTAAGGCGTTCATCGACGCGCTGGCCTACACGGGTAACTATCAGTTTCGCCGGCACGTCGAGCTGACACGATGGGCGCTCAGTCTGCCCGGCTGTCTCGACTCACGCACGATCGGCAAGATGTACGGGCGCTCACACTTCTGGATGCGGGCAAGGGCGAAGGAGATTCAGCGCCTGGTCAACTCTGACGCGTGCGGAGTGTTCCCTCATGTCAATGCACGCAGAGGTAAGCACAAGATGAACGCACCACGCCCCCTGCACGGTGGGAACACCCCATGAATACAGGCCATACACCCCGTACAGGGAGTCTTCTAGACCCCCACCCCCTTCACGCGTGGCCCGACACCACGAAGGTTTTTCGTGAGGTCAAACGGAGGAAACAGGCCGTTTAGCAAACCATGGCTCTAACCAACTCAGAACTGGGTTTGGCGCTCGGCGTCACCGCGCAACGCATCTCAGTCCTTCGACGCGAGGGAATGCCGACCGACTCCATCGACGCGGCTCGGGCGTGGCGGGAAGCCCGGGCGAACGTGCAACGTGCCGCGGCACCGAAGGCCGCACCTGCGCAGCTCGATGACGGCTCCCTGGCTGACACGATCAGCGAACACCGCACCTTGGTCAGTCGTGCGCGTGGCGTCTGGCAGGCCGCAATGGAAGGGGGCGACCCTAACCAGGGGAAGTACCAGTCGAGTTATAACGCCTCCCTGAAGACGCTGGTGGCCCTCGAGGAAGAGCAGGAGCGTCGGCTCATCCTGACCAAGGATTACATCTCCGCCAAGGAAGCGACCGAGGCCATGCGTGACATGACCGCCGGCATCGTCAACCGACTCGACAAACTCGCCCTCGATGTGGCGGAAGGATGTAACCCCGAGAACCCTGCGAAGGCCGTGAAGGTGCTCGAGGCTTGGGTGCGCCGCGTGAAGGCCGACCTCTCGACCCATGACGAAGCGTAAGCGCAAGGCCAAGCGCAAGCCGATGCCGAAGCCGTCGCGTCCGTTCAAGGACAAGCGCCGCAAGTGGTCGGAGTTATCGGACGAACTGTATCGCTTGCTCAAGGAGGCAGGGCTTTATGAATAAGGCCGACTTGCTC
>JBFZFD010000103.1:0-3018 GCA_041306485.1 Opitutia bacterium
GGTCCCTACGGCATCTGATAGACAAGAGGGGATGCGCCGCGTCCCTCTCCTGCTCACCGCCGCCGGCCTCATGGCCGGTGCGGCTTGGCTTGGATGGAAGAGCGCAGGCGGCACCAGCGAAAGCGCCCCAGCAAATTCACTAGCGCCGGCGAAAGCTAGTGCGCGCAGGGCGACGACAAGCGGGGCCACACAAATTCCAGCCAAGCCCGTGGATACTAAACAAGCCGCGGTTATGGTTCGGAAGAGGGGCGAGACAGCTCTCTCCCTCCTCGCCATAGCGCAACTCACGAAAGACACGGCATGGCTAAGGCGTGCGGCAGAGGTACACCCGGACGACCCGAGGGTGCGGCTTGCGCTCTACCACGCGGCCGAGGATCCGCTTGAGCGGGCTTCGGCACTGGCCGCTTACCGCGCGGCAGACCCAGGCAATGCGCTGGGCGGCTACTTGGCTGCCTGGGAGGCAGGTCAACAAGGCGATACCGCGGGACTGGCGGCGGCGCTGGTCGACGCGTCGTTCGCGGAGGGACTGCGACGGGAGGAGTTGGCCATCGTGCTCGAGGCGGACGCCATGCTGCGGGCCTCGGGTATGGGCGACCGGGAGGCCTTCGAGCAAGCGATGACGTCTATGAAGGCGAGCGATGTCGTCGCCTTGGCCAGACTCGGCAGAAATATGGGCGAGCTGCAGCGACTGTTCGTCGAGCTCGGCGACTGGGACGAAGCCGACTTCCTGCTTGAGCAAACCCTGACCCTGGGCGGGTCGCTGCGACAAGGGGGGATGGCCATCGACAATCTCGTGGGCGCCTCCATCGAGCGCCAACTACTCGGCGCGCTCGACCCGCAGACGGTTATCAATTGGGACGGGGAGCGGGCCGGCGAGCGACTGGAGGCGCTGGAGGCGGATTGGGCGGCAGGCCCCGATATCCCCGGTGACTGGATAACAGAGGCGATGAACGAGCTCGATGCGACCGAATGGGCAGAGTATCGCCGACAGCTCGCGGAAGAAGGCGAACGCGCCGCGCTGAAGTGGCTGAAGGACAGGTGAGGCGAGAGAGTTGGGTGGCTAAATGGCTTAATGGCTTAATGGGGTACTGGGATAATGGGGTAGTGGCTTAATGGGGTAATCGGTTACTGGGATAATGGGTTGGCGGGCTGACAGGGAATGCAGGCAGGCGGAGGGAGAACGGGTGCGGGGGGCGGTTTCGGAGAAACCGCCCTACCCGTAACGCTATTCAGCCGTGCCCGCCGTGCCCGCTCTCAGTACCGATAGCTATCGGGCTTGAAGGGACCCTCGACCTTGACGCCGATGTAGTCGGCCTGGTCCTTGGTCAGCTTGGTCAGCTTGGCGCCGATCTTACCGAGGTGGAGGCGGGCGACCTCTTCGTCGAGATGCTTGGGCAGGACGACGACGCCGGGCTTGGCCGTGGCGCGGGTCTCCCAGAGGTGAAGCTGGGCGAGTACCTGGTTGGAGAAGGAAGTGGACATCACGTAGCTCGGGTGGCCGGTGGCGCAGCCGAGATTGACCAGACGGCCCTCGGCGAGGAGGTAGATTTGGCGTCCGTCCTTGAGCGTGTAGCGGTCGACCTGAGCCTTGATGCTGTCTTTGCGCACGCCCTTGGCGGCGTTGAGGCGGACGACTTGGATCTCGTTGTCGAAGTGGCCGATGTTGCAGACGATGGCTTGGTCCTTCATCGCGAGCAGGTGCTCGAGGGTAAGGATGTCACGATTGCCAGTGGCGGTGACATAGATGTCGGCGATGGGAAGGGCGTCCTCGACGGTAACAACGCGGTAGCCTTCCATCGCGGCTTGGAGTGCGCAGATGGGGTCGACTTCAGCGATCATCACGCTGCAGCCGAGGCCTCGCAGGGACTGGGCGGAGCCCTTGCCGACATCGCCATAGCCAATGACGAGGGCAACCTTGCCCGCGATCATGACGTCGGTCGCACGCTTGATACCGTCGACGAGCGACTCGCGGCAGCCGTAGAGGTTGTCGAACTTGGACTTGGTCGCCGTGTCGTTGACGTTGACCGTGGGGACGAGCAGTGAGCCCTCCTCGAGCATGCGGTAGAGCCGCTTGACGCCGGTGGTGGTCTCCTCGGAGACGCCCTTCCAATCCTTGGCCACCTTATGCCAATGGCCGGGGTGGGACTTGGCCACGCGCTTGAGGAGGTCCTTGATGATTTGCTCCTCCTCTGAGTCGGCCTTCCCGTTAACCCACTTGGAGCCGTTCTCGAGCTCATAACCCTTGTGGATGAGCAGGGTGGCGTCGCCACCGTCGTCGACAATCAGTTGGGGGCCCTTGCCGTCGGGCCAGGTGAGGGCGCGCATGGTGCACTCCCAGTACTCCTCGAGCGTCTCGCCCTTCCAGGCGAAGACGGGGACGCCAGCCTTGGCGATGGCCGCGGCGGCGTGGTCCTGGGTGGAGAAGATATTACAGGAGGCCCAGCGCACATCGGCGCCGAGGGCAACGAGGGTCTCAATCAGGACCGCCGTCTGGATGGTCATGTGGAGCGAGCCGGAGATGCGGACGCCCTTGAGGGGCTTGCGCTTGGCGTGCTTGGCGCGCAGGGCCATCAGGCCGGGCATCTCGTGCTCGGCGACCTGAAGCTCCTTGCGGCCCCATTCAGCGAGGGAGAGATCGGCGACCTTGAAGTCGGCCTGGGCGACGCGCTTGGCGCCGGAGGGTTTGTCGGAGTACATAAGGGAGAAAAAAAGGGATGAAGGGATGAAAGGATGAAGGGAGGGATTCGAAGGAGGCGAAGGGGGAGAAGGTAGCGGAGGAAAGGAAAAATGGGAGCGGAGAAAAAGGGCATCGGGATGGAGAGGATGAGATCGGTCTCATCTCTTTATCCCTTCATCTCTTCATCCCTTCAATCCTCATAGGAAATTCAGGCCTTGAGCGCCTTGAGGAAGGCGGCGAGGCGGGTGGTTTCCTCCCAGGGGAGGCCCTTCTTGCCGAAGTGCCCGTAGTGGGTGCTCTCGCTGTAGATGGGACGACGGAGGTCGAGCTGGCGGAGGATT
>JBFZFD010000104.1:0-10450 GCA_041306485.1 Opitutia bacterium
CAAGAGCTCGCCGAGAACCTCCGCCGTCTGATGCCGAGACTCTACTCCATCTCCTCGGCGCCCTCCCGCTTCCCCCGCGAGATCCACCTGACGGTCGCTGTGGTCCGCTACGAGACCAATGGACGTGCCCGTGAGGGCGTCTGCTCGACCTTCCTCTCCGACCGCGCTCGGCTCAACGAGGCCGATCTCCCCGTCTTCGTCGCCAACTCCCACTTCGGTCTGCCCGAGGACGACAATATCCCTGTTATCATGGTCGGCCCCGGTACCGGCGTCGCACCCTTCCGCAGCTTCGTCATGGACCGCGATGCCCGCGGCGCCAAGGGGCCCAACTGGCTCTTCTTCGGCGACCAGCGTCGCGCCTCCGACTACCTCTACCAGGAGGAGTGGGAAGCTTGGCAGAAGTCCGGCGTGCTCACTCGCCTCGACCTCGCCTTTTCGCGCGACCAGGCCCAGAAGGTCTACGTCCAAGACCGCATGCGTGAGTCCGCCGCCGAGCTTTGGAAGTGGCTCCAGCAGGGCGCCTATTTTTACGTGTGCGGCGATGCCAAGCGCATGGCTAAAGACGTCGACCTCGCCCTCCATGAAATCATCGCCCAGCAGGGTGGCATGACCCCCGAGGCCGCCGCCGAGTTTGTTAAGCAGCTCAAGCGCGACCATCGTTACCAGCGCGACGTGTATTGAGAGGGAGTGCACGGCGGCACGGACGGCGCGTGGCGCCGTAAGGTAGGGCACGGAAGCACGGGGGCACGGACGGCGCAAGGCGCCGTAGGGTAGGGCACGGAAGCACGGGGGCACGGACGGCGCGGGAGGGAGAACGCGCTGGCGTTGGTAGGCTGCTGAGGGGGATTTAAGGGATGAAGGGATGAAAGGAGCCTGAGGTCCTTGCGCTATGTGCCTTATCTTCCGCCCCCATTTTCAAAGGCAACCCGCAAGGCTCACCCTCCCGTGCCACCGTGCCCCTGTGCAGCTGTGCACCTTTCCGGGGCCTCAAGCCCCGTCGCCCCTGTGCCACTGCCTGAATCTTTCATCCTTTCATCCCCTCGGACTTTCCCTCCATCCTAGTTCCATGCCCGCCACCCTCACGCACTCCCCTCGCATCGCCCTCGTCACCGGAGCTGGTCGCGGCATCGGCAAGGCCATCGCCGAGCGCCTCGCCGCCCAAGGGCATACCGTGCTCTGTGTCTCTAAGTCCGACACCTGTGTGGCGGTTGCGGCTGAGATTGTGGCCCAGGGGGGCAAGGCCAAGGCCTACCAGGTGGATGTCTCCGACCCTGTTGCCGTGGCGAAGGCCTGCGAGCAGATCAACGCCGAGCACGGGGCGGTCGAGATTCTGGTCAACAACGCCGGCATCACCCGCGACAAGTTGGTCATGGCGATGAGCGATCAGGACTGGAACGACGTGCTCTCCACCAACCTTTCGTCAGCCTTCTACTGGGTGAAGGGCTTGGTCCGCCCGATGACCAAGAAGCGCTGGGGTCGCATCATCGGCATCTCCTCCGTGACCGGCGTCATCGGTAATGCCGGCCAAGCCAACTACGCCGCCGCCAAGGCTGGCATGCACGGCCTGACTATGACCCTTGCCCGCGAGCTCGCCGGACGCTCCATCACGGCCAACGCCATCGCCCCTGGCTTCATTACCACTGAGATGACCGACATCCTACCCGAGGAGGTGAAAGGCAAGATCCTCGAGCGGATTCCCCTCTCCCGATTCGGCACCACCACTGATATCGCCGCTATGGTCGATTTCCTGGCCTCGGAAGAGGGTGGTTACATCACCGGTCAGGTGATTTCGGTTGACGGAGGCATGGCCATCTGACTCTTATTCACAGCGGTTAAACCGCCTTAAACCCTCAAAACACCCCATTTATGGCCGAAAACATCGAACAGCGCGTCAAGGACATCATCGTCAAGCAGTTGGGCGTCAACGCCGAGCAGCTGACCCCCACCGCCAGCTTCCAGGGCGACCTCAAGGCAGACTCCCTCGACCTCGTCGAGATGATCATGGCCTTCGAGGAGGAGTTCGGCATCGCCTCGATCCCCGAGGAGCAGGCCGCCGGCATGAAGACGGTTGGCGACGCCATCGCCTTCATCTCCGCCAACGCCACCAAGTGAAGCCCCCCGGGGCCCAGGTCCCGTCTTTGTGAGCCAGCAAAACGCCAGCAAGCGGGTGGTGGTCACGGGCATCGGTTGCCTGACCTCGCTTGGTCATGACACACCCACCTTCTGGGAGAGCCTGACTAAGGGCCGCTCCGGTATTCGCCGAGTCACGCGCTTCGACCCGGCCGACTTCCCTTCTAAGGTCGGGTCAGAGGTGGTCGATTTCGACCCGACCAAGTACATGGAGGCTAAGGAGGCCAAGCGCAACGACCGCTACGCCCAACTTGCCATGGCCGCTTCGCGCCTCGCCGTCGACGACTCCGGGCTCGATGTCACCAAGGTCGATTCAGAGCGCTTCGGAGTCATCATCGGTTCCGGTATTGGTGGGATGGAGACCATCGAGGCACAGGCTCGCGTCCTCATCGAGAAGGGCCCTTCGCGCGTCTCCGCTTTCACCATCCCCTCTCTGATTGCGAACATCGCTGCTGGCGTGGTCGCCATCGAGTTCAAGGCTAAGTCAGTCAACTTCGGCGTCGTTTCCGCCTGCGCTTCCGGCTCCCATGCTCTCGGCGAGGCCCTGCGCCATATGCGAGACGGCCATGCCGACATCATGATCGCTGGTGGCTCGGAGGCAGCCATCACTCGCCTCAGCTACGCCGGCTTCTGCAACATGAAGGCGATGTCGACCGACTTCAACGACTCGCCCGAGAAGGCTTCCCGCCCCTTCGACAAATTACGCGACGGCTTCGTCATGGGCGAGGGCTCTGGTATCCTCGTCCTCGAGACCCTCGAGCACGCCCAAGCTCGCGGTGCGCGCATCTATTGCGAATTCGTCGGTTACGGCGCCACCTGCGACGCCTACCACATCACTGGGCAGGACCAAGAGGGCAAGGGCTTGGCGCTGTGCATCAACCGCGCCCTCGCCGAGGCCGGCATCGAAAAGTCGGAGGTCGGCTACATCAACGCCCACGGCACCTCGACCCAGATCAACGACCGCTGCGAGACCCTCGCCATCAAGCGCGTCTTCGGCGACCTCGCCCCCGCCATCTCCATCTCTTCGACGAAGTCGATGACCGGTCACCTCCTCGGAGCCGCCGGAGGCATCGAGGCCGCGGCCTGCGCCTTGGCCATCCACCACGGCGTCATTCCCCCGACCATCAATTACGAGAACCCGGACCCGGACTGCGACCTGGACTACACCCCCAACGTCGCCCGCACGCGCAGGGTCAATGTAGCCCTCTCCAACAACCTCGGCTTCGGCGGGCACAACGCATCCGTCGTCTTCCGTCGTCTCTGAGCGGCGGCTTGGGCGTCAGAGTTGCCGGGTGGCTAGGTGACTAGGTTTCTAAGTGCCTAGGCAGCGGGGACACAGGCCGCTCGCCATGGGCTCAGCCTGATGGATCGTGATGGTCGCCCGTGCGCCCGCACTCAGTGACAGGTAGGTATTCACCACCTCCCCACCTCGCACCCCCTCCTCTTCAGCCTGCCCCTTTCTTTCTTCGTTTTTCTTTTTCTTCCCCCTAGTCTCGCTCCCATGCCCCTCGCCCTCGTCACCGGCACTTCGCGCGGGATCGGCAAGGCCCTCGCCCGGCGCCTGCTCGACGATGGCTGGTCGGTTGAGGGTTGCTCCCGGGGCCCAGCCAGCCTCGAGCACCCGGCCTATGTCCATCGTCAGGTGGATGTCGGCGACGAGACTGCGGTGGCCGCCCATGTCGCCGAAGTCGTCGGCCGCGTTGGCCGGATTGATGCCCTGGTCAACAATGCCGGTGCCGCCGCCATGAACGCCTTTCTGCTCACCCCGGGTTCGGTTGCGGAGTCGATGATGCGCGTCAACTACCTCGGCACCTTCCTTCTCTCTCGCGAGGTCGCCAAGGCCATGGTCCGCCAGCGTGGCGGAAGCATCCTCAACCTGAGTTCCGTGGCCGTGCCCTTGGACCTCGAAGGCGAGGCTGCCTATGTTGCCAGCAAGGCTGCGGTCGAGGCCCTCACGCGCGTCCTTGCCAAGGAGCTCGCCCCGCACGGTGTGCGCGTCAATGCGATCGGGCCAGGGCCGGTCGACACTGCCCTGACGCGTACCGTCCCTCGTGCGAAGCTCGCCGCCCTCCGACAGCGCATGGGGTTGGGCCGAGAGTTGAGTATGGACGAAGTGCTCGCCCCGATGGTCGATTTGATCAATCCCGCTTCGACCGTCACCGGCCGCATCTTACACGTCGGGCTTACGGCGGGCGCCTAGTCAGCCCGCCAGAGCATCCTGCCAAGCATCCGTCTCGCCTGCGACCCCACTGGCGCGAAGTCCCTCCTGGATCTCCGTCAACTCTGGCTCCTTCACCGCATGACGTGGATCCGCTGGCCAATCAGGCCTCCCGGCGCGCACCACCGCCCAAGCGGCCCAACTGCGCCAACGGATGCGTTGGCTGCGTTCACCTCTTACTCGGTCGGCGAGGTGCTGGTAGTGGACGCGCGGGTTGCCGATGAAAGCCTTGCCGATGTCCTGCGTCACCATCCAGCGAATCACGCGGTAGGGCAGGGGATGTTGTGTGAGCACGGGATGTCCACTGGGTACATCGCAGAAAAGACCTCGGTCGACCGCGAGGAGGGCCCGGGCCGGAAGGCCGTCCATCCACAGCTGCTGGCCATAGCGCAGGCAGGCGAGGTAGTGCGAAGGCTCGTCGATGGCCTTGGCCGCCTCGAGGTCACGCCAGGACATCACGGTCTCTGGAGTGGGCAGAGCGGGGCAAGGCGCGCCGAGGGCGCTCATGCCGACCAGGTGACGTGCGGGTTGGAGCGCAACTCCTCGGCCACCGTGGTCGACTCGCCGTGTCCGGGTAGCAGGTGAGTCTCTGCGGGTAGGTCGAGGATGCGCGTGCGGATGGAGGTCAAGAGAGTCTGCCGATTACCACCGGGGAGATCGGTCCGGCCAACGGAGCCGCGGAAGATAGCATCGCCGACGAAGGCCACCTTTTCGGCGGCGCCGTAGAAGAGGAGACTCCCGGGGCAGTGGCCGGGCACGTGCCTGACCTCGAATTCCCGGCCGAGGACGTCGACCTTATCGCCGTCGACCAGCCAGCGATCGACCTTGCAGCCACGGAAATCAGCTTCGGTCAGCCAGGGCATCATGGACTGGTAGCGCGGCATCGCTTGCTCGATTTCTTCGATCAGCAGTTGGTCGTCGTGGTGTGCGAGCACCTTGGCCCCTGTCGCCTCGCGCAGGCTGGCCGCGTCGCACATGTGGTCCCAGTGTCCGTGGGTCAGGAGGAGGGTGGTGAGCCGCAAGCCCCTTGTTTGGATCTCCGCGCGGATATGGGACGCCGCTCCCTTCGGGGCATCAATCAGGACGCAATCCGTGCTGCCCTCTTGGGTGATGAGGTAGGCATTGGTCTCGAAGGGACCGAGGCAGACCGACTCGATGGACAGGCTCATTTACCGTGACCGTGGCGGGCGAGGGCGGCGGCGAAGCTCTCCGGCGGGCGTACGGGACGGAACGACCGGTCGACGAAGGCGTGCTCGGTGAAGCCCTCGGCAGCCAGCTCGCCCTCGCAGCGTACCTCGTAGGTAAGGCGCAGTCGGGCCTTGGCTGGGAGCTCGAGGTGCACCGTCACTGTCACTCGGTCGTCGAAGCGTGTTGGCCGGTGATAGGTCATCCCAGCCTCGAGCACAGGCAGCAGGAAGCCGGCTTCCTCGAGGTGGCGGTAGGGGCAGCCGAGCTGGTCGAGCAGCTGGACTCGAGCCATCTCAAACCAGGTAAGGTAGTTGGCATGGTGGGTCACGCCCATGGCGTCGGTCTCGGCGAAGCGGACCCGGGTCTCGATGGTGGCAGAAGCCATGGCTCCATCCTTGCCCACGGCCCGGCATTTTCCAATGTCAATGTCCATGCCAAGCATCCCTCGTCCGCTCTACTGGCTTGGCCTCATCCTCGCCTTCGTAGCCGCCTTCTGCGGGCTTGGCGCCGTGTTGGGCGGGGCGGTCTATGCCCTCTGGGCCTCGGTCAACCCGCCGGCCGATGGCGACCTCGCCGGTTTCGTCCTGCATGGTATGTCCAACGGCGCCCGCTGGTTTGGCGTATGGGCAGGCGGACTTGGGTTCATCCTCGCCTTCGTCAAGGCTCACCACGGATTCTCCCTGCGGGCCTGGCTCCGCGCGCGTCTTTCCCCCTGATCCATGCAATCCAAGCAACGATTCCTCACCTTCGGCGTGGGTGCCATGATTGGCGTCCTCCTGCTCTGGGGCTTCAACCGACAGGCCGATCCTGCCCGCGAGGCGCGAAGAGAGGTCATGCATTCGCTTAGCCTGCCGGGGATGTACTACGACCATGCCGTGCAGGGTAAGGCACTCCATGGCCACTTCGTGCTTTCCGAGCGCGTCTTCCAACTCCCCAGCGGGGTCGTCACGCGACAGTTCGTCTCCGGAGGTCGCAACCGCTTTGACCGCGAGGGACGTCCCCTCCCCAACGACCTCATCCTCGTCACCGAGCGCTACGCTGCCGGCACCACCCCGACCGAGGACTCGCCGGTCTCCGCCTTCACCTTCGCCTTCGCCGATCGCGGCGAGGTCGAGCTCGCGCCTGGCTCGGCGAGCACGGCTGACCTTGGCAAGGGCCTCGCCTTCCCCCTCAAGGTCACACCGATCGAGGGCAGGCCCGGCGTCAGCCTCCTTGTCGCCGATCTCGCGCAGGCTAAGGGCAACGCTAGCTTCGCCCTGTTGGACCATCTCGAAGCTCTGGTGCGCACCGGCGTCGCTCGCCGCGCCTCGCCCCTGCCGATTGATTGGCAGGCGGAGGCCGATCGTATCCGAAGGGAGTCGATGCGTTGAGCGGCGCGCCCGTCGAAGGCCTACGTACGACCTGGCTGAGCCTCGTCGTCAACCTACTGCTGGCCGCAGCGAAGTTCGCCGCTGGCCTGCTGGCGGGCTCAGCCGCGCTGGTCGCCGACGGCATCCATTCGTTGGTCGACCTCATCTCCGACATCGCCGCCATCCTCGGGCTTAAGTACGCCGACTTGCCCAAGGACGATGACCATCCCTACGGCCATCATCGCATCAACACCTTCGCTACCCTGGTCATTTCCGCGCTGGTGCTCACCTTCTGCATCGGCCTCGCCTGGCACTCAGTGGTCGGCTTGGCGCTTGGCCGCAGCGAGAGCGTGCCTGGCATCGTCGCAGCCTGGGTGGCGGGCATCGCGCTCGTCATCAAGGAGGTCTTTTATCGCTATGCCCGGAGGCAGGCACTGCGCCTCAATTCTCGGCTCTTGCTCGCCAATGCCGCCGACCATCGTGTCGACGCTATCGCCTCGCTGATGGCACTGGTGGCGGTGGTCGCGGCCCATATCAGCCCCTCGTTAGTCGCCCTCGACCAGGTGGTTGGCCTCGTCATGGCTGGCTGGGTGGGTGCCGAAGGCGTCAAGCTGCTCCGAGGCTCGGTCGCCGACCTGCTCGACACCGCGCCGGCTGAGACCGTTCTGCGCGACCTTTCGGAGCACATCCTCGCCGTGCCCGGCGTGCGGGGCTTCCACGCTTTTCGTGCGCGTCGCCTCGGCGACCGGCTGGAGGTCGATTTTCACCTGCAGGTCGATCCAGCCTGCTCGACTCGCGAGGGCCACGCCATCGCTGGACAGGTTAAGGCTGAAATTCTATCAACCCATCCTGAGGTGCTCTCGGTGCTGGTACACGTCGAACCGGACGAAGCGGCAAACTTGCATTCCCGCGGCTACAGCGGTAGGTTGGGGACTTAGACAGCCCTTTCCGCTGGTGACGCTCTTAATTAAACCCATGACCCGCCTCCTCGCCCTAATCACGCTTCTTGCCTCTCCCCTTGGCGCGCAGTCACCCGACACCGTCAAGGTCGTCCTTCCCCATGGGTTGCCCATCGTGCTCTCGCTCGGCCAGAAGCTCGTGATTGAGGCCAAGGGCAATATCACCACTGGCTACTCCTGGTCGGCTAAGTCCGTCCCCGCTTGTCTGGTCTTGGTGGGCGAGCCCGCCTACGTGCAGGACCCTTCCGACGAGCGGCGCGTCGGCGTTGGCGGGCGCTTCCTCTTTACCTTTCAAGCTGCCAAGCCAGGTGAGGGTGAGATGGTGCTCGCCTATGCGCGTCCTTGGGAAAAGGACGTGCCACCCATCGAGACTGCCACGCTCAAGGTGAGCGTGAAGTAAGAACTCAGGCGATGGTGGTGTAGTCGCGTCGGCCGTATTTCTTCGTTAGCCAGCGCTCGAGCGTTCGGAAGTCGGCCGGCACTGGCGCCTCGAAGGTCATCTCCTTACCCGTCACCGGATGCGTCACGCGCAGGCGGTGGGCATGGAGCATCACGCGCGGCATCGGCCAGCCTTCGAAGATGGGCAGATCAAACTTACCATAGGTACGGTCTCCCAGGATGGGGTGACCGAGGTGGGCGAGGTGGACGCGAATCTGGTGGGTCCGTCCGGTGCGAGGCAGGGCACGGACGAGCGCGGCTTGGGGGCCGAAGCGTGCCTCGACCACCCAGTCGGTCTGGGCTTCGCGACCGTCCTCGCGCACCGCCATACGTACCCGCACGTTGCGATGGCGATCGATCGCGGCGGAGAGGGTGCCGGAGAGGAGCCGGGGGCATTTGTCGACGAGGGCGAGGTATTCCTTGTCAGGTTCACGTCCCGCGAACTGCGCGATGAGCCCGTGGAAGGCAGCGTCGGTCTTCGCCACGACCATGGCGCCAGAAGTCTCGCGGTCGAGCCGGTGGACAATGCCCGGACGGATAGTGCCGCCAGCGGGTGCGAGCTTGCCTTTGGTGTAGTGTAGCAGGGCGTGGACCACGGAGGTCTCGTCTGCCCCAGTGACGGGATGGGTGATGAGCCCCGCGGGTTTGTCGACGACGACGATGTGGGCGTCCTCGAAGAGGATGGGGAGGGCCACCTTACGCGCCTCGACCGTGGGTGCGTCGGGCACCGGAAGTGTCACCTCGATGGCATCGCCTGCGACGACGACCGTGCGGCGGTCGGCGGAAACGCCGTTGACCCGCACGAGGCCGAGGTCGATGGCGCGCTGAACGCGCGAGCGGCTGACGCCCGGGATCATGCCGGAGGCGATTTTGTCGAGCCTTCCATCGATGTGCTCATGGCCGAGTCGCAGGTTGTATACCTCTCCCTTGGGTACGACGGGAGGTGTCGGCCGGACCGGTTTGGAGGGGCCGCGCACCTTGCGCACTGCCTTGCGCCGGCGGGTCTGGCCGGGGCTGATCTTGCGGGCAGGATCGACCTTAGGAGAGGGGGCCTTGGCGCGGGCTGCTTTCGCTCGCGCGGGCTTGGTGGGTGTTTTTTTAGCCATGTCAGTTGCCCTTACCTAGGAGGTGCTTGGGATTCAGCTTCCGGAGCGCAGGAGGGACGAACAGGCCATCCTTGCGGATCAGTTCGCCGTCGAAACGGATTTCCCCGCCGCCGAACTCGGGACGCTGGATGCAAACCATGTCCCAGTGCACCGAGGAGTCATTGCCGTTCTCGGTCGCCTCGTAGCATTTACCCGGGGTGAAGTGGAAGGAGCCCGCAATCTTCTCGTCGAAGAGGATATCCTGCATCGGGTTGAGGATGTGCGGGTTGAAGCCGAGTGCGAACTCGCCGATGAAGCGGGCTCCAGGGTCGGTGTCGAGGATGCGGTTGAGGCGCTCGGTGTTGCTCGAGGTGGCTTCCACGATACGGCCCTTTTGGAAGACCAAGCGGATGTTATCGAAGGAGACTCCCTGGTAGATTGTCGGACAGTTGTACTGGAGGACGCCCTCCACGCTGTCGCGCACGGGCGCAGTGAAGACCTCGCCGTCGGGGATATTGAACTCCCCGCCGCAGGGGATGGCGGCGATTCCCTTGATGGAGAAGCGCAGGTCGGTACCGGGGCCAGTGATGTGGACCTTATCGGCCCGCTGCATCCGCTTACGGAGGGCCTCCATGCCTGGGACCATGCGGGAGTAGTCCTGAGTGCAGACACGGAAGTAGAAGTCCTCAAAAGCCTCGGTGCTCATCTTGGCCTGCTGGGCCATGCCTGCGGTGGGCCAGCGAAGCACCACCCACTTGGTCTTGTTGACGCGATAGTTGGTGACGGGACGAAGGAGCTGCGAGATGAGCTTGGCTTTATCTGCGGGAACGTCGCCCGACTCGAAGATGTTCTGCGCCCCACGCACGGCGATGTAGGCCTTCATCCGGCGCATCCGTGTGAGCTCCACACCCCTTTGCACCATGAGCGCCTCCTTCTCTGCTCCTAGCGCCATTTCGCGCGAGACCCGGGCCCGGTGTTGGAGCACGTGGGGTAGGGCGCCGCGACGGCGTGCCGCGCGGATGAGGGCCACGACAAAGTCCTCGGGAGCGTCGTGGGCGTCGATCAGGACGTGTTCTCCGCGCT
>JBFZFD010000105.1:0-5475 GCA_041306485.1 Opitutia bacterium
AGCCCGACGACACCTTCGCGTGCCATCGATTGGTAGCGTTGGAGGAGGGATCGAAGGGTCTCCTGGAGTTCAGGGTCGATGAGGTTCGAGCCCTGCTGCCGATTCCGAGCCAGCTCTACCGCGGCACGCTGGAGGGAGCCGACCCAAGCACGGTATTCCTGAGTGGGCGAGATGTCGGGCGGGAGATCGGGAGGGATGAAGGCGAGGCTGATGGTCGCGTAGGCGCGGAGGGCCGACTCGAGGTTGAGCAAGGCGCGGTCGGCGGCGTCGCGGTCTGCTTGCGGGCGTCCGCGGGCCTGCTTGGCGGCAGCCTCGATGGGCGCGAGCCCGGCGAGCAGCTCATGCCAACTGTACCACTTGGATTCTCCTTGGGCTCTGCCCAAGATGCCGTGGACGGAAGGGTGGTCGACGCGGAAGACGCGGAGATGACGTGCGACCCAGGGGCGGAAGGCCGTCTCGGCGAGCCACTCGGAGGCGCTGAGGGAGCCGGACTGCAGGCGCATCGGTCGGCGAGCGAGCGAGGCCAGCGCGGCTTCGCTCAGGCGAGGTTCGCGAGCCTCGACCGCGGAGCGCTCCTCGGCTGTCCAGGTGTCACGGGGCTTCCCGAAGGCCACTTGGTCGACGGCGTCTAGCGCGACGGTCCGTCTGCCGCGAATTTGGAGCAGGGTGTTGGAGGCGACGAGCTCGACAGGGACGATGCGTCCGTTCCACTGCACGGGCAGATTGCCGAATTCCTGGGCGAGACCCGCCCGTACATCAGTCTCGGCCGCAATGGCATCGGTGGGAAGAACGAGGGCCAGCGCGAGCGCAGCAAGGGTGCTCTTACCGCGCGTGGTCAAGAATTTCGCGAGCATTACCCCAAAGTGGAAGAGAAGGCCGAGGGACATCACCCCAACCGCCAAGTAAGGGATCCAAGCGGCAGGATTTCTCACCACCTGGAGGACGGAAAGAGCCTTGCCGCCATCCTCTCCATAGCTCGACTGATAGAAGGTATAACCTCCGTGCCGGAGGGGTTCGTTCATGGAGATAAAGAACTCACGACGAGATCCCGCATCGTTGACGGTCACGTCGCTGGCGAAGCGGCGGGGGATATCGGTCCCCGGATGCCGCTCGTGGATGAACTTACGCAGCGAGAGCGAGAAGGGCAGGTAGGTGCGCTCCCTTCGAAGGCCAATCTCGTAGGCGCGCCCACCGATCTCGACGCGCTGGGCCGGGAAGTTCTCGTGGAAAAGCAGGGAGACGGCGACCTCTACCGGGGCATCTGCGCCGTAGGTTAATTGGACGATGGCAAAGGGGTTATTGGGACGGTTGTCATCGAAGGACTCCGGCAGGGGCGACATGCCCATCGGTTGGCGGGCGGCAAGGCCCTCGGGGCGTGCTAAAGCGAGCGGCTTGAGCTCGGGAGACTGGGAGAGTGGCCGGACGATAGCGTTCGGCTGAAAGCTCCGGACATTGGCGAGGAGCTGACCATTGCGCCCGACCTTCGCGGAGACATCGCCTCGACGAAGCATGGCTGCGGGAAAGGCATCGATATGGTCGGAAGTCGGGTCGCTGACCTCGATGATGACTACCTCATGGTCGCGGAAGGCCTCGGTGAATGCCTTTGTCTCGCCCTCGGCTAGGATCATCGCGGATTCCTTCTGCCAGAGGGCGATAGCGAAGCCCCCGACGAGCAGGAGGAGTAGCCCCCCGTGGGTCAGCGAGATACCGATGCGGCCCCAGCCTGGTCGGTAGTGCCTGAAGTGTGCCGCGAGGAGGTTTAGGCAGAGCAGCAGGCCCAACAGGAAGCCGCCGGGGAGAGGGAATCGGAAAGTCGCCGTATTGCCCAAAGGGTAGAGCACTCCCCAGGACTCGAAATACTCGTCCTGGATGTGCCAGACGCCCCATGGGACCTGCTCTAGGGTGGCCAGGAAGACCAGCACCATGGAGGCCGAGAGCAGGACGACGGTCAGGCGGAGGGAGGCGAGGAAATCAAAGAGGCGCATGACTCAGGGAAGCTGGGTGCCGGCGACGAAGCTATCGAACTGGGCAATGGCTCCCTGGACGGTCGCGGAGGGTCCGGTCAGCTTGAAGAACCAAGTGGAACCCTGGTGTGCGACGAGGACTGCGCGGGTCTCGGTGGCACCATCAGCTGACTTGAAGTGCACGAGCTCTCCCTGGAGCTTTCCGACTTGGAATAACTGAATAGCGTCGAAGGCCTCAGACGTCAAAGGGGGCAACCCCAGCTGCTGGCGCCACCGGTTGAAGTTGGCAACCCGGCCACCGACATCGCCAGGGAAGACTGTCACTGCGAGGTCAGCCGCGGCATCGGCCGGGCCAATCGACCAACTGCCCTTGCGCATGGCACCGGGTTCCTTGGGTGACCATCCAGTGGGAGGCTTAGGAAAGACGGGTAAGCCTGACTGGGCGGAGGCGGCCACCATCTCTGGAGAGGCTTGCGTTGAGGGCTTACCAGCGACGGGTGCAGCTTGGGCCGAGGGGGCGGCGGGAGTCGTAGCCCCGGACTTCGGTACGGCATAACTGCGAACCTCCGGCGCTGGATCACAGCCGAGCAGGAGGAGGGAGGATGCAAGCAAGCTTAGGCGCATGGATGGTGAAGAGAGAAAGGGGAAATCGGACGGAGGAAAGCCGAACCGACGTTCCTTGATCATTTAGCTGGCTGTTCCTTTGGCAGGCTACCGGTGGCTGCCCGACGGGCGTATTCCGCCGAGCGGGCTCGGATGACCCCACGGCTGGCCAGTTCATCGGGTCCGAGCGAGGCCAAGGGTCCGCAGGAAGCCAGCCAGCGATCGCATTCCGCCCTGAGCTCGGCGAGCTTGGCCGCATAGGCAGGGTCGGCCGCGAGGTCGCGGGTCTCCCAAGGGTCGGCCTGGGTGTCAAAGAGCTGTTCGGCTGGCCTTCCAGGCTCCAGGTAAGCGCGCTGGACGGGGTTGAGTCGGCCCTCAGCGTGGAGCCTGCGAAGGGCCTGCATGGTGGCGCTGGATTCTTGGTAGACGACGCGACCGGACTCCGACTGGGCCGGGACGAGGTTGCGCAGGTAGCGGAAACGGCTGTCACGAACACTCCTTACCTGGTCCCTATCCTCGTCCATGTAATCACGAAAGGCGTGGACGTAGCGACGTCCGGGCACGGGCGAAGGCAGGAAGCTGGCGCCGTCGAGTCCGGGCTGCAAGGTGGCGCCGCCCAGCGTCAGGAAGGTCGGTGCGAGATCGAGCCACTGCACGAGGTCGTCCCGGACCAAGCCCGCGCCTAAGGCCGCGGGCCAGCGCGCGATGAGCGGTACCCGGGTGCCGGTATCCTTCGGTGAACGCTTGAACCTGGCCATGCCGCGTCCGTGGTCGGTGGTGAAAATCACGAGGGTGTCCCGACCGATACCGTGTTTGTTCACCCAATCGAGCACCTTGCCGACCTCGAGGTCCATCGCGGTCACCAGCTCGTGGTAGTGGGCGAGCTCACGGCGAATGGCGGGATCATCGGGATAGAAGGGCGGGAGGGTTAGCTTGGTCGGGTCGCGCCGGTCGGCGGCGGCCAGGCCGCGGGTATTCCTCGCATGAGTGTCGTCGTTTGCCCGGATCTGCGCCTCGTGGGTGAGATTGATGTTATGATAGGCAAAGAATGGCCCCTTGGGTGGTGAGCTCTCCAGCCACTTGCCGCGACTTGCCCCAAGTTGGCTATCGGGAAGCCCCTGGAGGTCGGTCTTGCCGGGCCACAGCACGGTGTAGCCTGAGGCTGCCAATCCCGCGGTGAAGGGTGCAGGATGCGCCACCACCGCCGAGCGCATGTGCTGACCGCCGTAGGCTAGCGGATAGCGCCCGCTGATCATGCCGCTCCGAGAAGGTGCGCAGACGGGAGCATGGGTGAAGGCTTTGGTGAACCGCACGCCCTCCGCGGCAAGACGGTCGAGGTTAGGCGTGCGAGCGTCGACGCACCCGTAGCAGCCGAGGTCGGCGCTCATGTCCTCAGCGATGATGAGGACGATGTTAGGACGTGTTGGGCCTTGCGCCGCTAAGGCGGCCGAAAGGATCAGAAGGAGCAGGCTGGAGGCACGGCGCACAGTGGCTACGACAGCCGAACCGGCCTGGCTGTTCCCTTAGTTGGCGAAGCGGAAGAGCGCCACATCCCCATCCTGGAAGAGGTACTCCTTGCCCTCCAGTCGGTACTTGCCGGCATCCCGTGCAGCGGCGACTGAGCCGAGCGAGCTCAAGTCGGTATAGGCCACGACCTCCGCCTTAATGAAGCCCTTCTCAAAATCTGTGTGGATGACACCCGCGCACTGCGGGGCGGTCATTCCCTGCCGGAAGGTCCAAGCACGGACCTCCTTCTCGCCGGCGGTGAAGTAGGTAGCCAGCCCCAGGAGCTGGTAAGTCCCGCGAATGAGAGCGGAGACTCCCGAGTCGGTAACGCCGAGTGAGGCGAGGAACTCCGCTGATTCCGCCGGCGGCAGTTCGCAGAGCTCGGCCTCGACCTGGGCGCAGATGACGACGGACTCGCAGCCGTGGTGGTCCGCCACGTAGCGGCGAACGGATTGGACGTGGGGGTTGGCGTCTGGGTTGGCGAGGTGGCTCTCGGCGACATTGCACGCGTAGAGCACGGACTTAGAGCTGAGCAGTGCGAAGGACCGCAGGAGCGGGCGTTCGTCATCGGACATCGGTAGGCTGGCGGACGGCTTGCCCTCGTTGAGATGGGCGAGCAGCCGGGTGAGGAGGGTGACGCAGGCCTGGGCGTCCTTGTCCTGGCCACGGGCTTTCTTTTGGTTCTTGTCGAGCTGCTGCTCGACCGACTGAAGGTCGGCGAGGATCAACTCGGTGTTGATCACCTCGATGTCTCGGATGGGATCCACCTTACCCATGCTGTGGATGATGTCGTCGTTCTCGAAGCAGCGCACGACGTGCACGATGGCATCGACCTCGCGGATGTTGGCGAGGAACTTGTTACCCAAGCCCTCCCCCTTGGAGGCACCTGCCACCAGTCCAGCGATGTCGACGAACTCAATCGCCGCGGGGATCACCACCTTGGTGCCAGCGATACCCTGGAGCACGGCGAGCCGGGCGTCGGGTACCTCGACCACACCGACATTCGGCTCGATCGTGCAGAAGGGGTAATTGGCAGCCTCCGCCTTGCGCGAGCGGGTGAGTGCGTTGAAGAGGGTGGACTTCCCGACATTGGGGAGACCGACGATGCCGGCTTGGAGCATGGGGCGATGAACCTGCGGTCGGGGGGCAGCCCCGTCAAGAGCGGGTCAGCGTACCGGCGCGAGGGCAGCCGCGGCTTGCTCGAGGGCAGGGGAGGGCTCAACTACCTCCATGCCTACCCGCAGGGTACCGCGCAGGAGGGTCACGCGGGCGACCCCGCCACGCTGGTCCTCCGCTCGCAGGAGGGCGGCTGGACGAAGGTTGTCGCCGCGAGCGACTAGGCTGGCGCCTGGAGGCTGCAGACGACCTTGATCGGCAAGCCTGACGAGGGGTGGGTCAACGG
>JBFZFD010000106.1:0-9997 GCA_041306485.1 Opitutia bacterium
GTTTACTTGGCGGCCTCGGGCTTCTTGCCTTCCTTCGCCTCGGTGGCTGCCTTGTCGATGGCCTTGTTCTCCTCGTCGGAGAGCAGGACGTAGAGCTTGGCCTCGGCAATCTGCGTCGCAAGAGCGTCGGAGAAGGCGTAGCCATGCTTCTTGGTGAACTCGGCCTCAGCCTCGTTGACCTCGCCTTGCACGCGCTTGAGGGCCTCGGCGACCTTCACCTTGTCCTCGTCCTTGGTCAGCTTGGGCTGTAGCTCAACCAGTTGCTGCAGGCGCTGCTTGGCCTCGGCGACCGAGCGGACCTGAATCTGGAAGGTCTCGACCTCGACCGCGCCGACGATGCTGCCGCGGGTGTGGAGCTTCTTACCATCGACCTCGGTGACCGTCGCCTTGTCGAAGTTGGCGGTAGCGACGAGCTTGATGTACTCGTCCTCCGGGAGAACCTTGTAGACGGCGAGCTTGGTCGGGACGATCAGGTATTGGCGAGTGAGGTCGAAGCCATAGGCCTTGTTCATCGCCTGATTGGAGACCGTCAGCTTCTGGAGTTTGCCGTCGAGCTGGCGCTGGCGGGCCTCCTTTTCGGGAGAGGTCAGGGCCAAGTCGAGGAGCTGCTTCGTCTGGGCGGCATCCTGCCGGTCCTTGGAAATCGACTCCACGTCCTTTTGGAAGGTCTGGAAGTCAGCCGCGGTGCCAATGAGACGGACGAGCGCGAGGCGCTTACCCTGTATCTCGAGCACCTCAACCGAGGTGGTCTCAGCCTTCTTCTCGTCGGTCTGGGCGGGTTTTTCCTGGGCGGTGACAGCCAAGGCGAGAAGTAGGGACAGCAGGGTGGGAATCCTCATGGTAAGGTAGGGTGCAGGGGAGAGGATATTTTTGCGATTTGGCAGGTGTCCTGCCACAAAAAAAGCCGTCAGGGGAGGCCCAAGTTACTCACTTTTGAGGGACTTTCTCATCAGGTCCTCGAGGTCAACGGCCGCCAATTCCCGCTGGAATCCCTCGTCTTCCAGCAAAGGTCGCACTTTGGGGTGCTGCAGGAGGGCCCAGTAGCTTCCCCTCTTGGCCAGCTCCTTGACCTCAGGATCTCCCCAGGCGGGGTAAAAGCTAGGGTGCGAGGCCAGCGCTCGCACGCGCGGGTCTGCCATCAGTCTCCTTGTTTTGACAGGGTCTGCCATGACCTCTCGGCTCATCCGCACCACGCGCACCGCGGAATCGGGCCAGGCAGGAAGTTCACCCAGCCAGCCTAGGGCGGGGAGGGCGGCTACCTCGGCTATCGTTCCTGAGCGCTTGAGCTCCTGCAGCTCGCCCGCCCCGGCCAACTCTCGGCGCCAAGCGTCGACAGAGGCCCAGGCGATAAGCACCGCGAGCCAAGAGAAGACCCCTGTCCAGCAGCCCATGATGGCGCCGAGTACCGGGCTGTCCGGCTCGCCTGAGCTCGCCGTGGGCTTGCCTGCGCGCCAGAGCACCATCAGCGCGAGGAGCCAGGCGAGCAGGAAGGCAAGCAGCATGCCTCCCGCCGACCTAAAGATCCAAGGGACCCCGACCATCCCAAGCACGGCGTGCCCCAGCGCTGGTCCGGCCAGCCATCCCACAACCATGGCCAGAAGCCCAGCCAAGGGACCTGCCAGCTGTCGACCCGGGCCTCGGCGATGACCTGCGGCCGCTCCTCCGACCATCAAGGCCAGCAGGACCGCGAGGGCGAGGATCTGGGCGAGGGTCAATTCCATCAGCGACCCTCGAAGATTCGCCGGATCGCCGGCTCCCTCTCTTCAATGCTTTCCACCAACTGGAACTGCACGCGGGCGCGGCGGAGGTTGTGACCAGGGTAGCGGACCTTGAAGTAGGTGTCGCCGGAGAGGTGGTCGGCGAGGAAGCGGATGCCAAGCTCTAGGGGGATAAGATGAGTGCAGGCGTGGAGCATCGAGCGATCGCCCTCGCTCAGGAACTCTCGTGCCTGGCTCAGGTAGCCGCGCCAGATTGAGGCGCATAGGTCGGTGTCGAAGGCCACCGCGCCGAGGTCAGCCGCGTCCTCGCCCGCCGGGTTGCAGGCCGAGCGCAGCGCGTCGCCCAGGTCGTAGTGAACGAGGCCGGCCTGAACGGTGTCGAGGTCGACGATGCAAGTCCCCTTGCCCGTCGCCTCGTCGATCATCACGTTGCCCACCTTAGGGTCGCCGTGCATCACGCGATGTGAGAGGCGCCCGTCGGCTACCGCGTCCTCGAGCACCGAGCATACCGCTCGCCGCGCCTCTACGAAGCGCAAGGCCGCCGCGGCCTCCGGAGTCTCCGCCAAGCGCTCGTGCCCCTTCGCTGAGTTGGTGGCGGCATCGAGTTGGGCCAAGTATCCCGGGGTGATGTGGAAGCCGGGTAGCGCGACCCGCAGGAGCGAGGGCTTGATGTCACTCACCATCCGATGGAAGTGGCCCAGCACCACGCCGACCTCCCGGGCGTGCTCTGGTCCGCGCACCTTCTCGTGCGCATCGGCGCTGGCGATGTGCGAGATGGCGCGCCAGAGATCGCCATCGGCATCGATGGCCCAGTCTCCACCGTCCCGGGTTGGGATGATCTTGGGTAACTGCCAAATGCGGTCGGCCGCTGCGGCCTCCGCCTCCAACTTGGCGTGGCAGTGGTCAGTGATGACCCGCATGTTGTGCATGATGGCCTCCGGCTCCGGGAAGACCTCCTTGCGGATGCGTTGCACGACGAAGCGCTTCTCGTCGAAGGTCGTCCGGAAGATTGCTAGGTAGGTGTCGTTGACATTCCCCGAGCCGTAGGGTTCGACCGTCACGAGGCGGCCTGGGACATCGAACTGCCGGGCGATGAGGGCGGCACGCATGACCGTCATCATCCCCCTCGAAGGGTTGCTGGCGAGGGCATTTGCAGGCACTGGGGGCTTGATTCCCAGGCCGTCCCCAGCCAGATTCCCCCTCCCGCGGGTCGCCACTTTAGCTCAGTTGGTAGAGCATCTCATTCGTAATGAGAGGGTCGTCGGTTCAAATCCGACAAGTGGCTCCACCGCCCGGCAATTCTCCTCCACCGCTTGCCCCTCGCTGTCTTTCCGCTCCCCCTTTCTATCAGATGAGCCAAGACGCCGCCCACCGCCGCCCCCAAAGCCTAGTCCGCACCTATGACCGAGACTTCCGGCTCGATGCCGCCTATCGCGCGAGCCTGCCCGACGTGCAGAACACCGATGCCTCGCTCATCCAGGGTGCCAATGTCCCCATTCAGCATGTCGGCGTCTCCGGCTTCCGCCTGCCGATGTCCGTCCGCACCCGCGACGGCCGTACCCTCATCCTCGAGGTAAATGTCACCGGGACCGTCTCCCTCGCCGCCGACCTCAAGGGCATCAATATGTCCCGCATCGTGCGGTGCTTCTACGAGTTCAAGGATCGCACCCTGGACCATGAGCTCATTGAGGAAATCCTCATCCGCTATAAGCAGGAGCTCGGCTGTAGCCGTGCCCGCCTCGGTGTAGAGTTCCGCTACCCCATTCTTCAGCGGGCCCTGCGATCGGGCCTCGAGGGCTGGCAGTACTACCGCGTCGTCCTCGAGGGCACCATCGACGACCTCAATCGTTACCGCCGCTTCACCCATTTCGACTACGTCTACTCCTCCGCCTGCCCTTGCTCGGCCGACCTCGCGGAGCACGCCAGGGAGACGCGTCATGTCTACGGCATCCCCCATTCCCAGCGTTCCAAGGCCCGCGTCGTCGTCGAGACCAACCCCGGTAAGGCCCTCACTGTCGAAGATATCCAAGAGCTCTGCCTCGGCGCCCTCCAGACCGAGACCCAGGTCATGGTTAAGCGCGAAGACGAGCAGGCTTTTGCTGAGCTCAACGGCGCCTATCCCAAGTTCGTCGAGGACGCCGCTCGCCTCGTCTATGAGCGCTTCGATGGCGACCTTCGCGTGCGCGACTTCTGCATCGCCTGCTCCCATCTCGAGTCCCTGCATTCCCACGACGCCGTTTCTGTCATCAACAAAGGCCTGCCAGGGGGGCTCGCGGCCGACTTCACTGACTTCAGAGACCTCATCTGTTAATCTTCCGCTGTTGCGCGCGCTCCCTCCTGCCGTGTAACCTGCGGCGAACGAGGGGGTAGCTCAGGCGGATAGAGCAGCGGTTTTCTAAACCGCCGGTCGCGGGTTCGAGTCCCGCCCCCCTCGCCATCGCCTTTCTATGACCCGGATCCACCTCGCGCGTGACGGCAGTTCCCTTGGCCAGCTCAGCCAAGTCGAGGTCCTCGCTGCCCTCGCCGCCGGCGATCTCCGCGCCACCGACCTCAGCTGGGCCGAGGGTGATGTCGCTTGGACGCCCCTCGGATCCCGTCCGTGGGCTGCTCCCTTTGCGAAGCGAGTGTCCATTGGACAAGGCCCCGCCCTCGAGCGCCCCGGCCTTGCCTGGTGGCGCGCCCTTCTCCCGACCTTCCGCGAGACCCTCATCGCCCCTGGTGCCACCTTCCGTCCCTCCGCCCAACCCCCTCGCGTACTCCCTGGCCTAGCCTGGCACGCCTCTCTCGCCCTCCTCTCTAATCTCGTTGGCCTTTATTGGGCCGAGCGCTTCCTCCGTAATCCTTGGCAGCGCTCCGAGCAACTGCTCGAGGGCATGCTCCCGAGCTGGGGCTCCGCCTGGGAGTTCTTTCAGGTATGGGCCCTTCTCTCGCCCTTTATCGTCGTCGCTGGCACCGTCCTAGGTGCCACCCTCATCCATGCCATGCTCCGCCTGCTGCGCGGTGGTAAGGCTGGCTGGATCTCGACCTTCCGCGTACTCAACTATGTCGGTGGCTCCGCCAACGTGCTACTTGCCATCCCCCTGCTCGGCATCCTTGCCGGCCCTTGGGCCCTGTCCTGCGCCGCCCTAGGCCTCGCCTCAGCGCATGGGGATGTCCCTCTCAAGACCTTCGGCGCCTTCACCCTCACTGGCCTGCTCGCTATCGCCTGCCTTCTCGCCGCCTTGGTCATCGCCCTCCTTCCCTTTATCACGCAGCTCTGACTTTGCCGTTTTCACGGCAGGACGAACCCCCTAGGAAAGTCCCATGGAAATCCACCTCGCCCGCGACGGCTCATCCTTGGGCATCTTCACCGAGACCGAGGTCCGCGAGGGGCTTGCCGCTGGCAAGTTCAGCCCGTCCGACCTCGCCTGGCGGCATGGGATGGCAACTTGGATTCCGCTGGCTGAGTGGCCGGAATTCGCGGGTGCTGGAGTGCCGGTGTTTGCCGGTTCCGCGCCTGTCCCCGCCTCAGAGATTCCCTGGGAACAGTCGCATGGCCTAGGCTCCCTCTTCCGCACCCTCGGGCTTGCGCTCACTGCGTCGCGCAAGCTCGCCACGGGAAGGTTCGAGGCAGGTGGCTCCTTCGGCCTCGCTTACGCCGCCATCGCGGTCGGCTTCATCCCCTTGCTGCTTGTCGCCATTCTCTCCTCCTTCGCCCAGGAGGGTCAGCAGGAAGCCCTCCTCGCGCTCATTGGCGATCGCGACGGACCTTTCTTCGACGGTGTGCGCGAGTCGCTTGAGCAATCCGGCGACGGTGTCGCCTACGGCATACCCGCCGCCCTCTGCGGCGCCGTCTTCCTACCTCTTATCGCCGCCTTCCTGGGCATGCTCGAATGGACCGCCCTCCGCATCACCGGCGCCAAGCTTGCCTTCGGACGAAGCGTCATGGCGTCCATGTCCCTCCGCACTCTCGTCGGCATCGGCCTTCTCCCTATCGCCCTGCTCACCGGCGCCCTCGGTCTCGCCCTTCCACTTACCGGCCTCGCTGGCGACCTACTCGGAGCTATCCTCTTCCTCGCCATCCTCGCCCTCGCCCTCGGACGAGCCCTTGGGCTCAATCCTTGGCGAGTCGTCCTAGCTTGGCTGATCATCTGCGCTATCCTGGCCTGCTGTGTCTGCGGTTGCGCCGGGATTATAGCGCTCGGGAGCGTTGCGGCGTAATTTTTCGCTCACCGGCCACACTCAATACCCTAGGAAAGTCCCATGGAAATCCACCTCAGCCTCGCCCCGGAGCTTGCCTGAGCCCATGCTTTTCCGGCTGGTCCGACGCCCCCCTCTGCCCGGTGAGTTCAATGCCGAAAAGTGGGTGCCGCCACTCCTCCTCGCCTCCGGGATTGGGGCTTGGCTGGCATTCTCGCTCGGCTTGGCCACCCCTGGCTGCGGCTTTCGCCGCCTGACGGACCTCCCCTGCCTTGCCTGCGGAGGTACCCGTTCCGTCCGGTCCCTCCTCTCGGGCGATTTTCTCGCTGCTCTCGCCTTCAATCCCTTAGTTGTTCTCGGACTTAGTGGCACCCTCCTCTGGGCCCTCTGGTCGGTACTAGCCCGGCTTCGCGGCGATAACCTCCGCGTCCGCCTCGTCACCGATCAAGCCGGCTCGCGGCTGCTCAGATGGATGCTCGCCATCAGCCTAGTTCTTCATTGGATATGGCTTGCGTGGACCTTGCCCGCCTAATGCCCCCCGGCCTGCAAAAGGCCCTTCGCAGAATTGGCCTCGGCCTCTTCGCCATTTGGTCTGCGCTATTCGTCCTCTGGGTCGTCTATGAGTGGCAGGATCGTGAGGGGAAGGTCGGGTTCCAGCACGCCTTCCTCGATGCCGCCGACTGGATACGCGAGTCCTCCCTCACCCCCGCGCCCGTGGTCGCCGCGCTCGACGACTGGGCGGACACACTCCCGATTGTCATCGGCAACCCCGTGCCCGTGCCCGGCCCCGCCGCCGAGTCCGCCTCACCCTTCGGTGCCCCGCGCGGACTTACCGTCACCACGCTCGTCAATCCTGGCTATGAGGTCGGCTACGACGAGCGCGAGAAGATCCCTCGCTGGGCGGCCTACAAGGTATTCCCTCCACTCTTCGACCTTGCCGACCGTCCCTCGCGCTTCCGCGTCGATTCCCGCACCGAGTCACGCGTGCGCACCGAGCTCTACACCCGCTCCGGCTATGACCGCGGGCACCTCTCGCCCAACTACGCCCTCGCGGTCTGCCACGGCCCCGACGCGCAGCGCGCGAGTTTCCTGATGAGCAACGTGGTGCCCAAGCTCCATGCCCTCAACGCAGGGCTTTGGCGCGACCTCGAAATCCGCATCGCCGACCGCTACACCCGTCGCTACGGCGAGACCTGGGTCGCCAACGGCCCCATCTTCCTCGAGGGCGTGCCCGCCCGCCGCATCGGCACCGCCGACGCGCCTATCCGCGTGCCCGATGCCTTCTGGCTCGTTGTCGCCGAGCGCACCACCTACGGCTCGCTCCGCGTCCAAGCCCTCGTCATCCCGCACGAAGAGATTTGGCGCGCGCGCGATTTACGTCCTTACCTCGTCTCGGTCGACGAGGTTGAGCGCCTTACCGGGCTCGACCTTTTCCCCGACCTGCCCGCTGCGACCCAGGCGCGGCTCGAGTCCCTCGTGGCACCGCGGGCTTGGTAAGCCCCGCCCGCAGCTGCTCGCGCGTTACACTGAGCACGCAATCGCTGCCATCCGCAGTGGGTAACCAAGCCAGTTCCAGTCGGGGGTAGGCGACCTCGATCGCCCCGCGCAGGCCGCCGACCTCCATCACCAGTAGACCTCTTGGTGCAAGCAGCTCCGCCGATTGCACCAGCAGCGAGCGTATCACCGCGAGACCGTCCTCGCCGGAGAAAAGAGCCATCGCGGGTTCCTTCTGGAATTCCGCCGGCAGGGTTGCGCGAAGATCCTCGGGCTCGTAGGGAGGGTTGCTCACTATGAGGTCAAGGGGGCCTTTCACTCCCGCTAGCCCGTCGGTTAAGCGAAGAGGGATGCGGTTTTCCAGCCCATGGTCTCTGACATTCAGCCGCGCCACCTCGAGGGCGTCTGCCGAGAGGTCGGTGGCCTCGACCGCGGCCCTTGGGAAGGCCTTAGCCAAGAGGATGGCTAGGCAACCCGAGCCCGTGCAGGCATCGGCTGCCCGGCGCACGCCTTCTGCCCCGAGCTGGTCGACCAGCAAGGGCAGGCACTCGACAAGGTAGGAGCGCGGGATGAGCACGCGCGAGTCGACCCGGAAGCGCAGACCACCAAACCACATTTCGCCCGTGAGGTAGGCGGTGGGTTCTTTGTCCAGTGCCCGGCGCTCCAGCAGGTCGCGTAGGCGGGCTGATGCCGGCCCAGGCATCGGTTTGGTCAAGGCCTCCTCTAGCGCCTCCCAAGGCAAGCCGAGGGCATGCGCGAGTAAGGTGGCTGATTCCTCGCCCGCATCCAGGAATCCCTGCCCGTGGGCCGCACCGCTGCGACCCAGCAGACGCTCGCCGAAGCGGAGCCAGTCACCCGCAGTACGCAGGCGCCGAAGGGAGGACTCCGGCAGACGTCGGGCGATATCGCCCATCGGACCTTAGGTCAGGGGCGCGGCCGACCAGAGCTCCTTCGGGGTACGTTCGAAGAAGTCCTCGAGGTACTTGGTCGTGGCGCCGCCCTGGCGGAAGATCGGGTCCTTCATGATGGCGCGACAAACCGGGATGGTGGTGTGCACGCCACGGATGATGTACTCGCCCAGGGCGCGATGCATCCGGTCGAGAGCCTTCTGGCGGCTGGATCCGACGGAGATGACCTTAGCAATCATCGAGTCGTAGAGAGGGGGGATGGTGTATCCCGAGTAGCAATGGGAGTCGATGCGGACGCCGTGACCGCCGGGCGAGTAATAGAGGCCGATGGTGCCAGGGCTGGGCGCGAAGTTGCGTGCCGGGTCCTCGGCGTTGATGCGGCACTCGATAGCGTGCCCGGTGATACGGATGTCACGCTGGTCGAGTTCGATCTTCTCGCCGCAGGCGATGAGGATCTGACGTCGTACGAGGTCGAGATCCGTGACTTCCTCCGTCACCCCGTGCTCCACCTGGATTCGGGTGTTCATCTCCATGAAGTAATAGTTACCGCTCTTATCGACGAGGAACTCGAGCGTGCCCGCGTTCTGGTAGCCGATAGACTCGGCGAGGCGAACCGCCGTCTTGCCCATCTGCTCGCGGAGCTTGGGGGTGAGGAAAGGTGAAGGCGCCTCCTCAATCAGTTTCTGGTGGCGGCGCTGCACCGAGCAGTCGCGCTCGCCGAGATGGAGGACCTTGCCGTGTTCGTCGGCGAGAATCTGGAACTCGATGTGACGGGGCTGCTCGATGTACTTCTCGATGTAGACCGACCCGTTACCAAAGGCCTTGTCAGCCTCCATGCGCGCACTGTCGAACTCCTTGGCGAAGGCCGCGGCATTGTGCACGATGCGCATGCCCTTGCCGCCACCGCCGGCGACTGCCTTGATGATGACAGGGAAACCGATGCGCTGAGCCTCCTTGATGGCCTCGCGGGGATTGTCGACCGGCCCCTCGCTACCAGGGATAGTCGGGACCTTGGCCTTGGCCGCAGTCTGCTTAGCCACGGACTTATCGCCCATCAGGCGAATGTGCTCGGGCCGGGGGCCAATAAACTTGATGTTGGCGGCGGCACACTTCTCCGCAAAGCCAGCCTTCTCCGAGAGGAAGCCGTAGCCCGGGTGGATGGCATCGACGTTGGTGATCTCGGCCGCAGAGATAATTCGGTCTTCGCGCAGGTAGGAGTCCTTACTCGGCCCAGGGCCAATGCAGACCGCCTCGTCAGCCAGCTGCACGTGCAGGGATTGCTCGTCGGCCTGGGAGTACACCGCGACCGTCTTGATGCCAAGCTCGCGGCAGGCCCGCATGACGCGGAGCGCAATTTCGCCGCGGTTGGCGATAAGGATTTTATTCATGCGGGGAGGGCGGTTCAGCTCACCTTCACGCGGAAGAGCGGCTGGCCGAACTCAACCGAGGTGCCCGAGGCCACGAGGCACTCGACCACGGTGCCGGCGAGCTCGGACTGGATCTCGTTCATCACCTTCATCGCCTCGATGATGCAGACCACGGAATCGGCCTTTACCTGGCTGCCGATACCCACGAAGGCGGGGGCGTCCGGGGCGGAGGCGGAATAGAAGGTGCCGACCATCGGGGAGGTCACCACCTTGATGGAGGGGTCGGACACCGGCAGGGCAATGGCTGCCGCCGGGGTGGGGGCCGCAGCTG
>JBFZFD010000107.1:0-7342 GCA_041306485.1 Opitutia bacterium
CAACTCTTTCAGCCCATGGGGGACCAAAAAACTTCCCAAGTGCCCCTTAAACACGTAGAAAAACCCTCCCCATGCGTCCCTTACCCCTCCTAGCCCTCGGACTTCTCATCACCGCTGGCGACGCCTCGGCCCAGATTCGACGGACCGTCCAGTCCGACAATTCCCGGGTCAGTGCCTTCTGGGCACGCAACGACGACATCAAGGGCTTGGGTATCGATGCGGAGATTGTCCTCTACTCGGGTTGGTTGATTGCCGCCGAGGTTGTTCGGTTGGACGGCGACACCGGGGATGGTGACATGGTCTCCGGCGGCCTTGGCTGGGTGGAAAAGACCCCTTACGGACGATTCGCCGCTACCTACTCCTGGGGTAAAATCGACTTAGCTTCTGAGCGTCATGATCGGCAGATTGGACGCCTGATTTATTCTTACGACATCGGTCGCGACTGGCAGATCGAGGGCTCTTTCAATCGCTACGAGAACCCGAGTGCACTCGGTGACAACCTTTCCGCCACTCGCTTCATGTTCCGCTACGGCAACGGCGGCCCCATCCGCCTCGACCTCGGTTACTCGGCCAAAGATGTCCTCACCGGTCTGCCCGGTGGCGCCGAGACCTGGATCGCGGGGCTCTCCTTCCGTTTCTGAGGGTCTTGGCCGGCCGACAAAAAAGGACCAGCCTTAGCTGGTCCTTTTGCTTGGTCTAGAGCCCGGGAATCAGAAGCTCAGATTAATCCCCACTGACCAAGAGCCGTCCCCGGTGTCGACACCCAGCAGGGTGTTCTCGGAGGAGAAGCTCGCCTCGACGCCTATTCCCTTGGCCACAGCGTAGCGCAGGGTCAAGGCGGGCGCGGTCACGTCGTCCTCCGCACCACCGTTAAGAAAGTGAGTCAGGGAGAGCTCGGCCTCGAGTCCTTGAGCGCCGCGGATGGCGTAGGCCACGCGCAGCTGCTGTTGGCTGAAGTTGTAGGTATCGCCGTCGAGCGAGCCAAAGGCCGCGCCGATCGACGCCTTACCGGGACCGAAGTCGAGACGGTAGGATGCCCCGAGACTATAGGCTCGGGTGTCATCCGCGGGGAGGTTGCCCGAGGCGTCGGCGAAGCTGCCGTGGAGGTAGAAGTCGCGGACGAGCTTGGCATCGACCGCCAGACGATAGCCGTCGATGTCGCCGGAATCGACGTAGCCCAAGGCGATACGACCGATTTCGCCGGGTTTAGCGGCGGGGACAACGGGAGCGGTCTGGGCGCTGGAAGCTGCGGTAGCAGCGAGCAGAGCGAGAAGGGTAGGGTTTCTCATGGTAATGGATTGGGTTGGAGGGAGTTTAGAAGCCGACGGCGTCGCGCTTGCCCTGCTTGGTGACCTGCTTCTCCTCTTCCCATACGGAGAGACCAGTCTTCACCTCGGTCAGACTGAGTTGGAAGACGAAGGAGGTCTGCCTGGTGGATCCAGCCTGGGCGCGGACCTCGAGGATCTTGCCGGAGAGGGTGAAGTCCGGGATGAGCGCCGCGGCGGAGGTACCAGCCTCGAGGGCTGCGGCTTTGCGGGCCTCGGCGGCGGCGGTGTCCTCGGCTCCGCCGAAGCCGGCTGCCTTGGCCACGCGGGCCTTGCCGGAGCGGGTGACGGAGACGGTCATGCGCTTGACCAGCAGGTCGGTATCAAAGTTGCCGCTGGTGTCGTTGCGTACGCGTCCGATCATCAGGATGGGGGCGCCACCATCCTTAGCCTTCTTGCCAGCGAAGGCGGGCGAGTCGTAGAGGGACTGCAGCATGCCGTCGGAGGCGTTGGCGAAGTCCTGTAGGTTGATCTGGTTGAGCGAGACGATGCCGGCACCCGAGGCGGGGTCGACATAGGTGGCGTCCTTGGGTTGGCAACCGGCCAAGACGAGAGCGGCGGAGGCGAGGAGGAGGGAGCGCATGGGAAGTTGGGAAGAAGGGTGCTCAGCGAGTCGCCTCGGCGAAGGGCTCGGTCAGGGAAATGCGGAAGCTGGCAGCCTTCGGGTGGGTGGCGACGGCGGTGACATTGGTGTAGCCCAAAGCGGGCACGGTGGCGGCACGGGCCACAGGCAGGGCTCCTTGAATGGGCGCACCATCCTTGTCGAGCCACTCCACGCGGTAGTTGAGGCGCTGCGCTTCGTTGGTCGCGTTGGCAATGAGGAGGGTGATTTTTAGGCTGCTGCCATCCTCGGCCACCCCGCGCTTAAGCTCGGTGGGACGTGCACTGTCGGCGAAGCGGGTGTTGGTCGCGACGACGAGGAAGCCGGGGGCTTCTTCGCTGCCCACAATCTGTGTGGCGACATGAGAGGAGGAGGCGCAGCCGGCGCAGAACGCGGCGGTGAGGGCGAGGAGGAGTCGGTTCATGGCTGGAGAATGGCGGTGCGGATGAGGGGCGGAGTGCCTGGGCCGAGGGTGCGGACGGTGAGGAGCACGACCTTGGCTTCGGGTAATTTAACACCGACGGGCGTCCCTAGGCAAGCGCCACCGAGCGACAACTGGGCTCCCTTCGGCGCCTCCAAACGCAGGTTGCGCAACTCCTTGGGTAGGCTTGACCAGCTCCGGGTGTCGGCTTGGGCGATTCCTGCGTAGAGGTTGGTCGTCATGAGGGTGGCCAGGTAGAGGAATTGTGCCCCCGAGTTGTCGGAGTTCCTCCGGGCATGCTCGCGCGCCGCTCGGTTGGCGGCATAGGCGGCCAGCCCCTTGATTGTAGCTGAGGCCACCGCCCTCGTACTAACGGATGGCCACTCCTCCCTGAACTCGGCGAGCATCATGGCATCAACGCTAGCGAGTGGGGCGGTGCTTCCCCCGGGCCCCGCGCCCCAACTGATGCTCAGGCTATCACCTACCGCTGGCACGGGCCTCAGGGTGGGCAAGGCGAAGCTGACCATGGGGGTGTCGACATTGAAGTAGAGCAAAGGCAAGACGACTGACTCCTGCCCCCAGCGCGGCGCCGAGCCGTTCTCATGGAGCACGTAGACGAGTGTCCGTCCGGGCCCTGGTCCGGGTCTAGCTTGCCCCGCCTCGGCGAGGGCGAGATCCGCCCTGACCGCGGCATTGCCAGGAGCCACCGCATTGACCAGTTGCAGGGACTTGCGCGCGCGCTCGAGGTCGGAGGGTCCCTCTGCGGTGTGCAGGAAGAAGATGCCATGCAGCCAAGCCGCCGCTGGGTTGACGGCGTCGGCGTAGGTGGGCAAGTCCCCGAAACTCTCGCGCGTGCCCTGAGCGGCTGCCACTACCTCCGGGCTTGCCAGTCGCTGGCGCAAGGCCTCGTCCTCCGCCGCGGCTGCTTCCCCCTCCTCCCGCGCAATGGCTGTGCGCCGATCCGCTAGGCGCCTGGCATCTTCGATGCGGAAGAGGGTCCGGTTGAGCGCGACCCTCGCCCGGTCGATGTCGCCGGATTCCAAGTGACAGAGAGCCAGGTAGGTCGAGGCGAAGATGCGGTCCGCGTTGCGGCCCCGGTAGGTCAGGACATAGGGGTTGGAGAGGGCAGAGAAGCCCTCTCCGGACAGCGAGAGCTCAGGCTGGTTGTCGTAGGTATTCACTAACGCTTCAGCCTGGTCGAGCGTCTTCACCGCCTCCGCATGGTTGCCGGAAGCGCGTTGCGCCATTCCTAACTCGAATAGCCAGACAAGTGCGGAGGAGTCATCGAGATCCTCGGCCTGTCCGGCGGCGAGCTTGGCTGCATCGGCGTGGGCGCCCGACTCAAAACTCGCCCGGAAGCTAGCGTTGGATTCGGGATAACTGGAGACGCAGCCCGTGAGGAGCCCGGCCAACAGCACGGCGAGTGCGGAGCGCATGGATACTTGACCTCCCAATCAGCGTGTCGGCGGGACGATGACAGTCTCGGGGAGTTCCTTGGCATCCACCTTGAGATCGATGTTGGTCCGGAAGCCGCTATTGCGCAGGGTCTGGGCGGCGGCACGCACGCGCTCCACCTCGGCGTCATTGAGCTTGGCGCCATCGGCCAGCTGCTGGAGGAAGGTGATTTGATCGCGCCAGCGAGCCAGGCCCTCGGTGCTGGGCCGGAGCGCTGGGGTGAGCTGCAGGCCCTCCCGCACCTCCACCCGTCCAGTCCATGTTTCGAAGCCCGACCGGGAGAGGCTAATCTCGCGGAGCCCCTTGGGGAGCTCGGTGGGCGAGTCTCCGGGCACCGTTCCAATGACCAATCCATCGCAGGTCAGGGTAAAGCCAGTCAGCTCGAGGGGGAGGGATTCCTTAGAGACGGAGACCTTGAAGTCGGCGTCGACCGAAACTGAGGGGAGGCTTAGCCCATCCGCGAGGATACGCACTGCGACCGGGATCCTTGTCACGACGACGGCGGGCGCGGCGGAAAGCCGCGCGGCGAGCTCAGCGCCGGCCTTCTCCGCCACGATTACGGCGAGGCCTGCAGCTTGCTCTTCGGCCGATAGGATGGCATCCGCGAGGCTCGACTCGGTGACCTGCCCAGAGCCGACGAGCAAAGTGTCGCTGGAGATGTCGAAGGCACGCCAGGTGAGGGTGGTCGAGAGCCGCCGCCGCTCCTCTCCGAGGAGGCTGGCTGTGGTCAGGGTGAAGGCGGTCACCTTGGCTTCAATCAGGAAACTGGCCCCGCGGGCCCGGGCACTCAAGATTTGCTGCCGCTCATCACCGGCGGAAGCCTCCGCGGCGACCACCACGACGCCTCCCGAAGAGGCCCTCGCCGCCAGTTGCGGCCCGAGTTGCGCGGCGAAGCCAGCGCCTGCATCCGTGAGAGAGCGTGCGACGAGCGCAGCGGACCTGCCGGCTGAGGTGGGCTTCTCCTGGGCGAAGCTAGGTGCGGCGAAATGCGCGAGGAGGCAGAGCAGGGCAAGCGGACGCATAGCCGTATCCTTGAGGGGCCGTGCGCGGTTGGCAAACGACATCGCCCGCCGCCTTACCCGTCAGTTGTCGAAATCTGGGTCGCGCCGCTCGGGGCCAGGATCACGCAAGGGGTCGTTGTCGCCCTGACGGTTGGGGTTTTTCCCGCCGCTTTGTAAGACCATCCCGATAAAAAGGCCGAATGCGATGACCACCATGAACTTTAAGAGCGTCGCGATGCCCCCGAGGCCACTGCCGATGAAGGCACCGACCCCGGCCCAGAAGCCGCCACTCGGGGCTGAGGTGCTCGCCCCTGCCGCCGGCATGGCTGACCCAGGCATCAGTTGTGCCAGCTCGGCCAGGGTTTTCCAGCGCCCTTGTCCCTCGGCCCAGACATGGTCGCCGGGTAGTAACTGACCTGATGCGAGACCTAAGCGGATGGCTTCTAGGCTGTAGTGCCCGATGACCTTGCCGTCGCGGGCGACGGGATGGCGGGTGGGCTCGGACATGTTGAGGTATCATAATCAAGCATTGTAAACTTACAATAAAATTTAACCTAGCATGTTCATACATCCTTTTCGGCTTTTCACCTCGAGGACCCGCACACATCCTGCCGTATGCGCCGTCTGCTCCTCGCCCTACTCCTGCCGGCCACCCTCCTCCCAGCAGCTCCGCTTCGGGCCGATGGTTACGCTGTCCTCGTCTCCCGCGAGACCTTGGCCACACCTGGCTGGGATAAAGTGGTTGCGGCTCTCGTTGAGGCCCATGGGGCCAAGGTCCTACCCTTCGAGGGTGATTTCTCGTCGGTGAAGTCGCCGCTCGCTGCCCTCAACCCCCTGCATGTTTGCTGGGTTGCTCGCCCCACCGAGCTCGGTCCCGAGCCCATCTACCGCATGCACGCCCTCGCCAGTGGGATGGATGCCGATCCCTATCCCGACTTCCGCTGGGGAGTCATCACAGGCCGTACCCCGGAGGACGCCCTGCGCCTCGTCGCGCCCGCCCCGCTGGTCATCCGCACTGTCGGCGCTAGCACGGCCTTCGCCGCCGAATGTGTGGACCAAGGCTACTGGTTCGATGAGTTTCGCGCCGGCGAGCGCTGGATCAAGGAAGTTGGCGGCGTAGCCAAGCGCCTCGAGGGTGCCAAGGACTCGACCGCGGAGATTGCTGCGCGCCTCAACGAGGGTAAGACCGACCTCTGGATCACCTCGGGCCATGCGACCGAGGAGAACTGGGAGCCGGGCTATCGCTACCGCAACGGGACATTCATCCACCGTGACGGCGTCGTCACTGGCAAGGCTCTCGACGGCTCGCTCCATCCTGTCCGCTCGCCCAACCCCAAGGTCTATCTCCCCATCGGCAACTGCCTCATGGGGAATATTCCCGGTAAGGCCGATTGCATGGGGCTCGCCTACCTTTCCACCGCCGGGGTCCGGACCATGGTCGGCTACGTTGTCCCTACCTGGTTTGGCTACGCCGGCTGGGGCGTACTTGATTATTTCCTCGAGCAACCCGGTCGGTTCACCGTCTCCGAGGCCTGGCTCGCCAACCACCACGCGCTCATCTGGCGCCTCGCTGAGGCCAAGGCCGGACGCGCCCCGGCGGGAGATGTACGTGGTCTTCAGTTCGATCGCGACAAGACCGTGCTCTACGGCGATCCCAAGTGGGACGCTCGTCTTGCCCCCGGCACCCGCCGCTGGGAAGAGAGCCTTCGCGAGGTCGCCCCGGGCGAGTGGGAGTGGGTAGTCACCCCCGCGGCTGGCGTCCGGACCTTCGAGCCGGTCAACACCAACGGCTCGCAGCGCGGAGGGCGTCCGTTGGTCACCTTTCTGCCGCGCCATGCTGCCGGCTGGGAAATTCTGCAGGGTGCTGAGTACGGTTTGGTTGCGGCCGACGACTTTCTCCTCCTACCCAATCCTGGCCCGGCTGCGCCCATCCCCGAGCGACTGGTCGTCCGTGTACGTCGGCGCTAAGCCGACGAATATAGCCAAATCTTTTCAGATTGTTGTCGTCGGCATATTTTCTAAGATATCTTCCTTATGCAGGCCCCAGACCCCGAGAGGCCGCCCCATCCGCCTTCCCTGAAAATGGCGTCCGGCAAGGAAGCCTCGGGTATGCGCCGAAAGCAGCCCTTTTGGAAACGCATCGGCGGTGAGGGGCTGCTCGCTTCGCTTCTCTTTCACGGCGTCCTCCTCGTCTTCTTCGGTGTCTGGGTGATTGTCACCATCACGGATGAGGCCCGCAATGAACCCGAGACCTTCGCCACCGGTGCGGGCGGGGGTTCCCGCGGTGAGCAGGCGCGCATCTACGAGCACAAGCTTCAGCCCCGCAACGTCCAGCACCTCGCCCAGACCTCGGCCCGCATCACGTCGAAGTCCACCACCGCTTCGGTCGCCTTGCCTGACCTCCCGACCACCTCCGCACCCTCCCTCTTAGCCGGACTCTCAGGCGGGGGTTCGTCCAAGGGCTTCGGCGGCGGTTCCGGCGGCGGCATTGGCTCGGGCAAGGGCGTCGGCGTCGGCAACGCACGTAATTTCGTGGGTA
>JBFZFD010000108.1:0-10261 GCA_041306485.1 Opitutia bacterium
CCGCCGGTCTCGCCGCAGGGCCCGACATCATTCCTCGTCCCGTCAGCATCGCCCAAATAATGGACGCCCCCGCTCAGGCCCTCAACGGTGCCAAGGTCGTCGCCCCCGCCGAGTTCGCCACCGAGGCCGCCCTCATCCGAGCCGCCTTCCCTGGCCAGAGCTCGACTGTCATCCGCCTCGAACCCCTCACCGGCCCGGCGAAGACTCAAGGCTTCGAGGTCGGACCCGAGGGCTACGATATCAACTGCGAGCCGGGCCGCGACATTGTCATCCAGGCCCGCACCCGCGCCGGCTTCTTCTACGCCTACCAGACCCTCCTTCAGGCGACCTACCGCGGCAATGACGGCAAGGACTACCTGCCGCCGGGCCGCATCTGGGATAAACCCCGTTTCGCCTGGCGCGGACTGATGCTCGACGAGGGCCGCCACTTCTTCGGCAAGGAGAAGGTCAAGCGGCTCATCGACCTGATGGCTCTTCACAAGCTCAACGTGCTCCACTGGCACCTCACCGAGGATCAGGGCTGGCGCGTCGAGATTAAGAAGTGGCCCAAGCTGACGACTGTCGGCTCCGTCCGGGCGCAATCCCACGTCCTCGGCGGCAAGCAGGTCGCTTACGACGGCAATAAGTTCGACGGGAAACCCTACCGCGGCTTCCACACTCAGGACGACCTCCGCGAGATCGTCGCTTACGCTGCTGCCCGCCACATCCAGGTCGTGCCCGAAATCGAGATGCCCGGCCACGCCGCCGCAGCCATTGCGGCCTACCCCCAGTTCGGCAACGACGACATCCCCGGCTACGCCCCCAAGGTCATGTCCCGCTGGGGCGTCCACCCCTACACCTTCTCGCCCAAGGAGGAGACCTTCGCCTTCCTCGACGACATCCTCGCTGAACTCGCCCCCATCTTTCCCTCAGCTTACTTCCACATCGGAGGCGACGAGGCACCCAAGGATCAGTGGAAGAATTCAGCCTTCGCCCAGTCGGTAATCAAGCGCGAGGGGCTCAAGAATGAGTACGAACTGCAGTCCTACTTTATTCGCCGCATCGAGAAGCTGCTCGCCGCCCGCGGCAAGAAGCTCGTCGGATGGGACGAAATCCAGGAGGGCGGCCTCTCCAAGACCGCCACGATGATGGTCTGGCGCGACTGGAAGTGGGCGAAGCTCGCCGCCGACAACGGCAACGACGTCATCATGGCGCCCACCTCCCACACTTACTTCGACTACTCGCCGGGCAAGCGCGGCGCTGGGCCGCAGTTCGGCGTCATCGGCGGCAACCTCACCCTCGAGAAGGTCTACTCCTTCGAGCCCATCCCCGGCAACTTCACCCCCGAACAACACCGCCAAGTGCTCGGCACCCAGGGCCAACTCTGGTCGGAATACCTCTACGGCTGGAACAAAGTCGAGTACATGGCCTTCCCCCGGGCCTGTGCCCTCGCCGAGGTCGCTTGGTCGCCCAAGGAAGGTAAGGACTGGAACGACTTCCAACGCCGACTCGGCGTGCACCTGCGCCGCCTTGACGCCCTTAAGGTCAACTACCACCGGGAAGACGGCTCACCGGCCGTCACCGACCGGATGGGACTCGGGGAGTAAGCCCGCTTCAGGCCTCGCGCGAGGACCCGGCCTCCGCCGAGTCCACCTTGGCGGGAGGCTCTTCCACGAGCGGTTCGCTCGCAGGCTTCTCCTCAAACACCTGGATCAGCTTCCAACCTCGGGCCTTACGAGCCACATTCATCTCGTCGACCGCTAGACGAACCTGACGAAGCTCCTCGCCCACCGCGTCGACCCCCACGAGGACCGGCGAGAGGTCACCCGAGCGATAGGCTTGTTCGACCTCAACGGCCTCCTGGATAATGTGAGGGTTAAAGTGGAACCACAGCGCCTCCCAGCGCTCGCGCTGCTGTAAGTGCGACTCCGTGCCGACCAAGTCCTCTGGACACTCCTTGAGCACATGAAGGTAATAGCTAAGCGCCTCCTCGCAGCCGAGCCGGACAGACTGTCTGAGGGCGTCGAGCGCATAGATAATATCGGGAGCCTGATCGTCATCACCAAGAGAGTTTAAGACATGTCTGCCCAGATGGTAGAGCGCCCAGGCATTGCGGGGGTTATCGTCTGAGTCATGTGCGAGATCCACCAGCGGGTTGAAGTACGCCGGGTTGTAGGGATCTTCAGAAAGACGTAGGCTAAAGCGGAGGGCATGGTGGCCAGCCAAGGCGGCCAAGCTGGAGGACTCGAGTTCCGGTAGGATATCTCGGGCGTAATGGGCAATGAGCAGCTGGCCCATCTGGGGAGGGCTCAGTGCATGGGAAGCCATGCTCAGCGGATCCTCTGCCGCGGGGGACCCAGGAGCAGGAGCGGTGAGACCTTGGATAGCGCGTACCCGGAGTCGGTCGGCGAGATTCTTCTGAGCTACCGTAAGGGATTCCCGCTTCCGCTCGGAAGATGTGACGAGCAGCGTCAATCCCTCGGCCTCGATGGAGAGCATCTCGGACAGCGTCATGCTGATATCTGTCACAAAGGCGGCGAGCGAACGTGGATCGATCACGCTCGCGTGGTGCGTGGCATAAAACGTGTGCTTGCGCTCGCTATCCTCCTCATCTTCCTCGCCAGGAACCGCTAGGACGTCACGGACGAAAGGCGAATAGTGCAACTTCTTCGCAAGCTCCTCGCGAGCCTCCCAAGGCGTCTCATTAAGGCCAGACCTTTCGCTAGCATACAGCCCAATGCCGACTAACCAGATACCGCTCGCAGACGAGCGCTCCACGAACGCAAGCGTGCTTTCTGCGCGTAACCTCGGGTTATTGCTGAGCCCGAAATGGATACCTGCGCAAAACTTGCCGGACTCCATTCGATTGAGCTCGATCACGATGAGCCCACCAGCCTCGAGAAGTTGGCGCACCGCCGCGAGTTCAGCGTCGGGCTTGGCCGCCAGCGCCGTCGCATTCTCCGAAGGTGGAGCGACCAGAACTTCCGGAGCGACCGGCGGCGTTTCCGCGGCGAGAAGGGTGGCGAACACGAGAGGCAGTAGGAGCAGGGCGGAGCGAAGGTTCATGACCGAACTATCATGACAGGAAGGCGCCGCCATGCGGAGGGCAAAGGTGACGCCTTTTTCTCTATTAGAGTCTTTTGTTGCTCGCACGCCGCCCATTAGGGCGGCTGCGAGGCTCAGGCCAGCTCGGCGGGGGAGCTCTCGAGGGGGTCGAAGACCGTCAACCGGACCGACGGTCGGGTGGACCGGACCTCCGCCATCAGGCCTTCGACGATGACAGTCCGGTTACACTCCTTACTGAGGTGTCCGAGGCAGAGATGCCCTAGGCCCTCGGCCCGGACCGAGCGAAGAAGGTCCAGGGCAGCGAGGTTGGAGAGATGGCCGTGGTTCCCCCGGATACGCTGCTTGAGGTGGACGGGGCGTTTGGACAGGTCGAGCATCTCGTCATCGTAGTTCGACTCGAGGACGAGGATGTCGGCAGCTTCGGCCTGGGCGCGGGCCTGGGGGGTGACATGCCCGAGGTCGGTCATCCAGGTAACCTTCCTCCCGGGTACGCCCCCCTCAGGGGGGCATTGAATCGCGTAACCCACTGGATCGGCCGCATCGTGAGGGATAGGGAAGGGATTGACCGAAAAACCCATAGTCTCGAAGGTCGATCCGGTATCAAAGAGCTGCCAGATAGGGGCGACCTTCTGCAGGGCCCCAATCCGCCGGGCGGTCTCGCGGTTGGCGAAGACCTTGAGTCCGGGATGGCGGCCGAGGAGGGCGGGGAGACCGCAGCAGTGGTCGCCATGCTCGTGGGTGAGGAGGACGCCATCGATCTGCCTTGGCTCGATGCCGAGGGCGGTGAGGCCAGCGGAGAGGCGGGGCCAGGCGAACCCGACGTCGATGAGGATTGTCCTGCCCCCCGCACGCAGCACTGAGCAGTTGCCAGAGCTGCTGGTGCCAAGGACATGGAAGGAGAAGGCCACGCAGGGAGGGAAGCGTCCCGCGGGCGACTGCCAATCGGAATCCCTCTTTGGCTCGCCCTCGTCCCGCCTCGCCCACAGCATGGAGGCATGTCCCAGTCCAACCCTCGCGTCATCTCCATCATCATGGGCGGCGGCCGCGGCACCCGGCTCTACCCCCTGACCAAGGACCGCTGCAAGCCAGCCGTCCCTCTGGCCGGCAACTACCGCCTGGTCGACATCCCCATCAGCAACTGCCTCAACTCCGGGCTCAACCGTATCTACGTCCTCTCGCAGTTCAACACGGCCTCCCTCCACAAGCACATCCAGCAGACCTATAAGTTCGACCCGTTTGGCAAGGGCTTCGTGGACATCCTCGCCGCCGAGCAGACCGGGGACAAGGAAGCCTGGTACCAGGGCACGGCTGATGCCGTCCGCCAGAACATGCACCACTACGGCCTGCAGGATGAAGACCTCGTCCTCATCCTCTCGGGTGACCAGCTCTACCGGATGGATTTCCGTCCAATGATCGAGCAGCACCTCCGCACGGGGTCCGACATCACCATTGCCGCCAAGCCCATGCCTTCCGACCAAGTCTCCGGACTGGGCATCATGCGCGTCGACGGCGACCTCCGGGTGACCGAATTCGTCGAGAAGCCCAAAGACCCAGAACTCATCCGCGGTCTGGTCCTCGCCGGCGAGGCCCGCACCCGGCTAGCCGATACCTCCGATCGCTCCTACTGTCTCGCCTCGATGGGCATCTACCTTGTCTCGGGCAAAGGTCTGCGCGCCGCCCTCGCCGACCCCCTCCAGACCGACTTCGGCCGCGAGGTCATCCCCGGCATGCTCACCACCCACCGCCTGACTGGCTTCGTCTACGATGGGTACTGGGAGGACATCGGTACGGTCGGATCCTTCTGGGAATGCAACCTCACCCTGACGGACCCGGTGCCCCCCTTCGATTTCTTCGATGGGAGCCAGCCGGTCTTCACCCACGCCCGCTACCTACCCCCGGCCAAGGTCAACGGCACGCGCTCCCATCGCGTCCTGCTCGCACCCGGTAGCATCCTCGACGACGCTGAGCTCGAGCGCTGCGTCATCGGCGTGCGCTCAGTCATCCGCGCCGGTTCACGACTCGAGAACACCGTGATGATGGGCGCCGACCGCTATGAGCGGCCGGCCGACTTCATCACCAACCGCGAGGCTGGCCTCCCCGATGTCGGCGTCGGCCCCGGCTGTCACATCCGCCGCGCCATCATCGACAAGAACGCACGCATCGGCGCCAACTGTCGCCTCTCGCCCACCGGTCTTGCCGAGCGCACCGAGACCGCCGCCTGGTACGTGCGCGACGGGGTGCTCGTGGTGAAGAAGAACGCCGTCATCTCCCCTGGCACGGTGGTCGGAGAATAATCCTTTCGTGCTCATCCATCGCGTACAGCTTTACTGGATCAACTGGCTCTTCCTGCTCGTCGCCGCCGGGGCGACTGGGGTCGCCTCGATCTCCGACGCCTTCTTCCGTGGAGCTGTCGCCTCCTTCCTCGCGGCGTCCGCCCTGGTCGCCTACCGGCAACTCGGCCCCCGCCTGGCCGCCTTCCTTGGCCTCCTCATCGGCGTGTCCTGGCAACTACTCCTCCACCACACCTGGGGCAGGGTTGCTTGGAACGACGCCTACCGAGCAGCCGCCGAAGGGAGGCTGGGCATGGAAATCTCCGTCTCCGCCGCCGCCTTCGCCGGCAGCGCCCTCGCCGCCGCCCTGCTCGGGACCGGCGTCCGCCTGCCTAAGGCCGTGGGCACAGGCGCCCTGCTCTGCCTGGGCATGACCGCCCTGCCCTACGGCATCGTTAATGAAATCGACCGGCGTCGCGCGGGTCCCATCGAGGTCGTCTGGCTAGCGGAGGCGACCAAGCTGGATGAGGAGGGGCGACCCCTCCGCCCTCGCGGGGTAAGCGTACCCGTACTTCATCCAGCGGAAATCAGCACCCTCCGCGAGCGCTTCCTTACCATCGATGTAGCTGGCGAGGTCGCCGTTGTCGGACCTGACGGCCGACGGCTCTGGCCAGCTTGGCGCCAGCGTATCGCCCAGTCCGGCCACGAGGACCTTTCACCTCGCACCGTGATCATCGTCAATCGTCTCCCAGACGCCACGCGGGTGACCGCCGTCGACCTCGTCTTGAGCGAGAAACCCGAGGGCAGGCGTGGCCTCGAGTTCGTCCTTGAGGATGGCACCGTCAAGACCGCCGCCTTCGGCGACAAGCCCCTCGATGAGCCTCACAACGTCCGCCTCGAGATCGGCTCCAACGCCGAGGGTGTCTGGTTCCGCGCCTTGCGCGCCCAGCCGCTCGGCCGGACCTACCCGACCGGCGGGACCGACGAGCGCACGGGTCTTCCCTCGCGCGTGCCCAGCCCCGCGAACACCGGACGACTCGGCCCAGCACCCGAGGAGCAGCCCACCCCGGCCGTTGCCCCGCCTCGCGTTCCCGAGATTGAGCAGTTACGCAATCCGGCGAATAGCCGCGAGGTGAAGTAGCCCCAAGACCGCCGGAATGCCACGACACATCGCCGTCATCGGTGGGGGGGCCGCCGGCTTCTTCGCCGCCATCTCCGCCGCCGAGGCCCTGGGCAAGTCAGGAAAAGTCGTGCTACTCGAGGCTACGTCACACCTCCTCGCCAAGGTTCGTATCTCGGGCGGCGGCCGCTGCAACCTAACCCACAGCTGCTTCGATCCCGCCGAGCTAGTAAAGCGCTACCCTCGCGGCGGTCGCGAACTCCTCGGGGCCTTCCATCGCTGGCAGCCCCGCGACACCCTAGAGTGGTTCGCCCAGCGCGGGGTGGCCTCCAAGGCGGAAGCCGATGGGCGCATGTTCCCAGTCACCGATGACTCCGCCACGGTCGTCGACTGCCTGCTGCGCTCCGCAAGATCGACCGGTGTCGAGGTACGCGTCGGCGCGGCGGTACGCTCGCTCAGCCACGACGGCAAGGCCTTCGCGCTGGGCCTGACCACCGAGACCCTCGCGGCCGACCGGGTGATCCTAGCAACCGGAGGTGGGTCTGGGGGCGGAGGTCATGCCCTCGCCGCATCGATGGGTCACAGCCTCGAGCCCTCGGTACCCTCGCTCTTTAGCTTCAATATCCGGCACCGCCTACTGGAGGGACTCTCCGGCCTCTCGGTCGAGCGAGTCGCCACCCAAGTGGACGGCCTCCGGCTGCGCGAAGAAGGACCCGTGCTCGTCACCCATGGCGGCCTCAGCGGGCCCGGCATCCTCCGCCTTTCCGCCTGGGGCGCGCGCGAGCTGGCTACGCGGGGCCATCGATTCACCCTACGCCTTAACTTCCTACCCGGATCCGACCCAGCCTTAGTGGCTACCACGCTCGCCAGCCTCAGGCTAGGAGAGCCGCGTAAGCAGGTGACGACCTGGAACCCCTTTGGCTTGCCCGCACGCCTATGGGAGAGGCTGGTGGAGGTTGCCGGACTTCCCGCAGGAGTAACTTGGGCCAACCTGAGTGCGGGCCAGGCCCAATCGTTGGTCGGCTGGCTGACCGCAGCCGAACTACCGGTCAGTGGAAAGAGCCCGAACAAGGAGGAATTCGTTACTTGCGGCGGGGTTCGCCTACGCGAGGTAGACTTCCGCACGATGGAGAGCCGCGTTAGGCCGGGGTTGCATCTGGCGGGCGAGGTGCTGGACATCGATGGCGTGACCGGGGGCTTCAACTTCCAGGCCGCTTGGACCACCGGCTGGCTCGCGGGCAAAGCCACCGCGGCCTGAGGTCGAGGCTTCGCGCTTGCGGAGCCGCCTTGGGTTCGTCCCACTGACTCTTTCCCGCACCGCCTTGCTCACCCTCGCCGACATCTCCAAGTCCTACGGCCCCAAGGAGCTCTTCTCCGATGTCACGCTGACCATCAGCCGGCGGGAACGCCTCGGGCTGGTCGGTGCCAACGGCGCCGGCAAGTCCACCCTCTTCCGCATCATCCTTGGCGAAGAAGAGGCCGACACTGGCACGGCGGAATGGGAGCGCGGTGCAGATTTTGGCTTCCTCCCCCAGGAGAGCGCTCCGGTCGGCGAGGAGACTATTCTCGAAATCGCCACCGCAGGGAGCGTCTTCTCCGACGACCTGCATCGCGAGGTCGACTGGAGCCTCGAGCCAAGGGCCAAGAAGATCCTCGCCGGACTCGGCTTCAAGGATGACGACTTCGACCTCCCCGCCCGGACCTTCTCCGGCGGCTGGGTGATGCGTGCCCACCTCGCACGCCTGCTGGTCAGCGAGCCTACCCTGCTTCTGCTGGACGAGCCGACCAACCACCTCGACCTCGAGGCCCTACTCTGGTTTCAGGACTACCTGACCCGCTATCCCGGCGGCCTCGTGGTCATCTCCCACGACCGCGCCTTCCTCAACGCACTCTGCAACGGCATGCTCGAGCTCCGCAGCGGCCGCCTCCACCGCTACAACGGCAACTACGACGACTTCCTGGTCGAGCGCGTGGCCCGGCGCGGGCAACAAGAGGCAGCCCATCGCAACCGCCAGCGCGAGATCGCCCACCTTCAGACATTCGTCGACCGCTTCGGCGCTAAGGCCTCCATGGCCTCGCGGGCTAAATCCAAAGAGAAGCAAATTGCCCGTCTGGAAGCCGATGCGCCCGAAGAGCCAGAGGCCGACCTCAAGCGCATCCAGTTCCGATTCCCCCAGCCACCCCGCTCCAGCCTGCGCGTGATGCGTCTGCAAGGCGTTCGGCAGGCCTACGGAGAACATGTGGTCTACTCCGACCTCAACCTCGAGCTCGAGCGGGGCCAACGCATCGTGTTGGTCGGGCCGAACGGTTCGGGTAAGTCCACCCTACTCAAAATCCTCGCCAGCCAGGTACCCATCCAGGGCGGCTTGCTCGAGACGGGCAACAATGTGCAGGTCGGCTACTTCGCGCAGAATCGACTGGATAACCTTAACCCGACGGCGTCGGTCCTCGAGAACGTCCTCGAGCGACGCTCCACCGAATTCCCCTTCACCGAGGAACAGGCTCGCTCCGTCCTCGGGGCGTTCCTCTTCCGCAAGGACGATGTGCACAAGCCAGTCAAGGTGCTCTCCGGGGGCGAGAAGTCTCGCCTAGCGCTCGTACGCATGCTCATGCGCCCGCCCAACCTGCTGCTGATGGACGAGCCGACGACCCACCTGGACATGCCCTCGATCGATGCGCTCGTCCAAGCCCTCGGTACCTACGAAGGCACGCTGGTCTTCATCAGCCACGACGTGCACTTCATCCGCAACGTCGCCGGTAACGTCCTCCACGTGCACTCGGGTCGACTGACCTCCTACGCCGGAGGGTACGACTACTACCTCGATAAATCTAAGGCCAAGGGAGAGCGCGAAGCCCTCACCGCCGGATTCACCGATGCCCGGCCCGGATCGACACCTTCGCCCGCCGCGGCCAAGGGCCAAGCTAAGCCCCCTCGCCCCGACCCCAAGGATGCCCAGCGACGCCTGCGGGAAATCGCCGCCTTGGAGACCCGAATTGCCGAGCTGGAGTCCGAGCAAGCCAAGCTAGCCGTCCAAATCCAGGACCCGGCGACCTACGCCGACCCCGCCTTGACGCGCAGCCTCAACCACCGTTTGGCCGAGATAGCGGCCTCCCTGGAGGCCGCCACGACCGAATGGGCCTCCAAATCGGAGGGGGTTTAACCGTGCGCCCCAGCAAGCAGGCTTGACCACAGGGGGTCGGGTAGGCTTTTAAAGACCCCTTATGCCCAGCCTTCCGGTCAATCGCATCAAGAAGAAGAACATCATCAGCTACAACGGCGAGCTCTGCGTGGTTCTGGAGTGCCAAATCCGCACCCCCCCGAACAACGCCTCCTACTGTCAGATGGAAATCCGCTCAATCAAGACCGGGGCCAAGATTCCCGTTCGCAGCGGTATCAATACGTCCTACGAGGTCTTCGACAACTCCATCAAGCAGCTGGAGATGTCCTACGAGGCTGATGGTAGCTACGTCTTCGTCGACCCCACGAGCTTCGAGGAATTCTACGTCTCCGCCCAGACCCTCGAGGAGTCCAAGGACTTCATCATCCCCGGGCAGACTTACACCGTCCTCTTCGTCGAGGACAAGCCGGTCACCGTAGACCTTCCCGCTTCCGTCACGGTCAAGGTGCTCGAGGCCCCTCCCGCGGTCAAAGGCGACACCGCTGGCAACGTCCAGAAGTCGGTCACCTGCGAGAACGGCCTCATCGTCAATGTCCCCCTCTTCATCAAGGAGGGCGAGATCATCAAGGTCAGCACCGAGAACCGCGAGTACCTCGGGCGCGCCTGAGGTCATCCCCTCGTAGCATGAAGCGGGCGGCCCATTGGGC
>JBFZFD010000109.1:0-8259 GCA_041306485.1 Opitutia bacterium
AGGTTGGGGTGGGTGAGGTCGACCTTGGGAAGATTGTCGTCGGTGACTTTGTGCTGGCGGCCTTGGGCGGCGGCCCAGACGGCAATGTCGCGATTGGCGGTCTGCACATCGCGCTGGGCGAGCTCCTGGTTAAGGATGTGAGCGTTGGTCAAGGTCTTGGTCTTGTCCTTATAGTCGGGATAAGGGATGCGGGAGCGCTGCCCGAAGGTATTAAACTGATCGACCACACGGTAGCGGGCGAGCCAGACATCGTTCTTGGCGAGGACGGCTTGTCGGATGGCAGCGAGGTGAGGAGAGGCGGGAGCGGAGCGACCGAGCAACGCGGCGTAGACGGCGGGGGCGAGGGCTTTGTCGCCGGCATCGGTCAAGTGAATGCCATTGTGCGTGAGGGGCTGGGTGGACTTGGCGAAGGCGGATTGAGAGAGGCTGAAGAGGTCGACAGAGTGGAGGGCGTTGGCTTTGGCGACCTCCGTGATGGCCGTGGCGTAGAGGGCGAGCTCGACGTTGCGGGAGCGAGCGAGCGTGACGTCGGCGCTGGACCGCTCCTCATAGGAGAGGGGGGTGACGAGCACGAGGCGGGGCTTGCCTTGGCCATGGTCGGCGGCGAGCTGGGCCTTGACCCACTTGTCGAGATCGGCACGGAAGGCATCGAGCCCTGCCCTGCCCTTGAAGGACTCGTTGAAGCCCCAGTGGGCGAGGAGGACGCTGGCATGGAAATGGGCGCCGACATGATAAGTGCCCTCAGCCGATCCCCAGCGCGCCTTGAGGGTGCCAGGAGTCATGTTAAGGAAGAAGCTGAGGGGAGGGGTGCCGTCCGAGCGAGGGCTGAAGGTCACCTCATCACCGGCAAAGCCGAGGTTGCGCACGACGAGCCGGTGGCCGGGATGGGCGGCGTGGAGGAGCGACTCGAGCCAGCCGTGGTGCTGCTGGCGATCGGCGACACCAGAGCCGACGACGGCGACATGGTCGCCCTTGCGTAATTCGAGCGGAGGGCTGTCGGCGGCAACGAGGTTTAGGCAACCCAAGAGGGCACCAAGGAACAAGGGGAGTCGCATGAGAAAACTTGAAATGGAAACGGATTAGCGGGCGGCCTCGCCGAACTGCTCGGCGGTGAGACCCTTGCGGTAGCCTTTGAAGGCAAACTTGGTGGGCTTGAAGGGAACGACGGGGTCGACATTAGCCTCGGCGGGGACTTCCCGACCCAGGCCCCAGAAGACGCCATTGACGACGAGCCGGCGAAGGTTGGCGTCGGCGAGATCGGTGGCGGCGCCCATGGTAGTGCAGAGGACGCGGTTGACCTTGCCGGAGGCGTTGGGGACCTCGCGCACCCAGGCCACGGGCATGGCGGGGTCGTTAATGGGCTGGCTACCCTTGTCACCGCGGGCGCGCTTCTTGGTCTTGCCGGAGAGGGGGCCCTTGGGATCCATGCCCTTAAGGACGAGGCCGCGGAGGAGAATCTTGGCGTCGGCGGGAGGGTAGGCTTCGTAGACATCGCTGTCGCCGAAGGCGGGGGCAACCCCGCGGAGGATGGGATGGGAGGCGTTGGCCTCCTCGGCCTTGGTCAAGACACCCTCGACGCCGTGGTGGCCCCAGTGGCTGATCCAGGTCTCGCCGAGGACCTTCGTGCCGAAGCCGCCCTCGTTGTTCCAATTATACCAAGCTTGGGGGCTCTCCTTGGGGATGCCGGCAAAGGCGTGGGTGGAGGTCCGCAGGGCGATGATGGGGACGCCGCGTTGCAGGGCAGCGTCGAACTTGGCGAGGGCCTCGGCGTTCCAGCGACGGAAGCGGAGCGAGATCACCAGGGCGTCGGCGGTGTCGAGGGCGGCGGGGTTGGCGAGGCTGTCGCCCTTGTCGGGATTGACCGTGCCGTCGTCGTTATGGGAGAGGAGGACAGTGCAGCGGAAACCGTGGCGCTCGGCAAGGATGCGCGCGAGCATCGGGAGGGCTTCCTCGGAGCGGTATTCTTCGTCACCACCGAGCAGGACGACATGGGGTCCTTTGCCGGATCCGTAACTCACCCATCCAGGGCCGGAGGCGGCCGGGAGGGAGACGAGCGCGAGCAGGAGGACGACGAGGGAGGAGAGGAGTCGCATGTCACCCGGACACTTGACCCGGACCTGGGTTCCCGTCCATCGGCAAAGTAGCCCCCCGGGGGAGAATGGGCTCAGGCCAGAATGCCCTTGACCACCTTAGCGGGCTCGACCCCGGTGAGCTTCACGTTGAGGCCGCGGAAGCGATAGGTGAAGCGCTCGTGCTCGATACCTAGGCAATGCAACACGGTGGCGTGGAAGTCGCGGAGGTGGACGGGGTCCTTCGCGATATTGTAGCCGAATTCGTCGGTCTCGCCGTGCAGGTGGCCTGGCTTGATTCCGCCGCCGGCCATCCAGATGGAAAAGCATCGTCCGTGGTGATCGCGGCCGGCACCTGGGCTGCCGAAGCCCCCTTGGGTGAAGGACGTACGGCCGAACTCGGTGGCGAAGATGACGAGGGTGTCGTCGAGCAGACCCCGGGCCTTGAGGTCCTTGACAAGGGCGGCAGTGGGTTGATCGACGTCACGGCACTGGTTGGGTAGCTGGCGGGTAAGCGCAATGTGCTGGTCCCATCCACGATGGAAGAGCTGGACGAACCGGACGTCACGCTCGGCGAGACGGCGGGCGAGCAGGCAGTTGGCGGCGTAAGATCCGGGACGCGTGACCTCTGGGCCGTAGGAGGCAAGGGTGGCGGGCGACTCGCCAGAGATGTTGGTCAAGTCGGGGACCGAGGTCTGCATGCGGAAGGCCATCTCGTAGGACTTGATGCGCGCGACGGTGTCGGGGTCACCAAGCTCACGGGCGCGCTCGGTGTTGAGTTGGGCCAAGTCGTCAAGCAGGGCGCGTCGTTGGGGCGCGTCGACGCTCGGCGGGTTGTTTAGGTAGAGCACCGGATTGGCACCGGGACGCAGGCCCACGCCTTGGTGGCTGGAGGGTAGGAAGCCGCTCCCCCAAAGGCGGGAGAAGATGGGCTGCCCGGGATTTTTGCCCGTGCCCTGCGAGACCATGGCGATGAAGGCGGGGATGTTGGCGTTCTCGGTGCCTAGTCCGTAACTGGCCCAGGCGCCCATACTGGCGTAGCCGGGCAGCTGGTTGCCCGTGTTCATGTAGGTGATGGCCGGGTCGTGGTTGATGGCCTCGGTGTGGAGGGAGCGGATGACGCAGATGTCGTCCGCGATGGTCTGGATGTGGGGAAGGAGGTCGCTGATCCAGGCACCCTGGCGCCCGCAGAGACGGCCGCCGGCGATGGCGGGCTGGAGCGGGAAGCGCGACTGGCCGCTGGTCATGCCGGTGATTCGCTGGCTGCCCTTGACGCTCGGGGGGATGTCCTGCCCGGCGAGGCGGCGCAGCTCGGGCTTGTCGTCGAAAAGGTCGACGTGGGAGAGGCCGCCGGATTGAAAGAGGCAGATGACGCGCTTGGCCTTGGGAGCAAAGTGCGGAAGCCCGGGCAGGGTGAGTGCGCCGCCGGCAGGCGAGGACTTAGCGGCGAGTCCCGGGAGGAGCATCGAGCCGAGGGCGATACCGCCGATACCGCGAGCAGCCTGGCCGATGAAGGTCCGCCGGGTCAGATGGTTGATGAACTCGAGTCGGGGATCCATTTAGTTGCGGGTGATGGTCTCGCTGAGGTTGAGGAGGAGGCTGGCGACTTGCATCCAGGCGGCTTGCTCGACCGGAGGGACATCAGTCCGCACGGGTGACTCACCCACCTTGAGGGCGGCGGCGGCGCGGGCAGGGTCGGCGGCATAGCGAGTGCGCTCGCGGGCGAGGGCGGCGAGGAGAACCTCGGCCTCGCGGGCGGAGGGGGGACGTCCCAAGCACTCCAGTGAGGCCCAGCGAATACGCGCGGCGTCATCGCCCGGACGGAGCGCAGCGCGTGCGCCAAGGCCGCGAGCGGCCTCGGCGAACTGGGTGTCGTTGAGCGTGACCAAGGCCTGCAGGGGCGTGATGGTCTGTGGCCGGTCGACAGCGCAGACCTCGCGATTGGGAGCGTCGAAGGCGGCGAGGTTGGCAGGAGGTGCGGTGCGCTTCCAGTAGGTGTAGAGGCTGCGACGGTAGAGCTTGTCGCCATGGTCTTGGACGAAGGTTTGGGCGGTGGCTAGGGAAGATCCGTAGTGACTGACCTCGCGCCAGAGGTCGAAGGGGCTGTAGGGATTGACGCTCGGGCCGCCGAGGTCGGGGACGAGGAGGCCGGAGGTCTTGAGGGCGTGGTCACGGATAAACTCAGCGGGGAGGCGGAAGCGCGGGCCGCGGGCGAGCAGGCGGTTGGAGGGATCTTTCTCCAGCAGCGCGGGCGTCGCGCGGCTCGACTGGCGATAGGTCTCGGAGAGCGCGAGGGTGCGTAGGAGACGACGGAGATCCCAGCCCGACTCGACGAAGTCCACCGCGAGCCAATCGAGGAGCTCGGGGTGGGAGGGCAGGCTTCCTTGGAGGCCGAAGTCGGCTGAGCTCTGCACGATGCCGGACCCGAAGAGGAGCTTCCAGGCGCGATTGACAGCGACGCGGGCGGTCAGCGGGTTCTCGGGCTGGGTGACCCAGCGGGCGAGGCCGAGGCGATTATCGGCAACTCCCTCGACCAAGGGAGGGAGGAATCCAGGCGTGCCGGCGGAGACCTTCTCGCCGGGTTGACTGTAGTCTCCACGGGCAAGGACGAAGGTCTCGCGCGGCTTGGCGGCGACTGCCATGACCATGGTGGATTGTGGACCGGTGAGGGCGTGCAGGCGCTGCTCGGCATTGGCAAGGTCGACCCGGGCGGCGCGGAGCGCATCGGCGTGGCCGGCGACATATTCCCAGAGTCGGGCACGCTCGGCGGTCGTGCGCGCGGCGAACTCCTTGCCGAGGATGGCAAGAATATCGTCGGGCAGGTCGGTGCCATCATCCTCACCGGTAATGGCGTAGAGTCGGCCTTCGCGGGAGGGACGGTGGGCGAAGAAGACCGAGGTGGTTAGCCAGGGATGGGTCTCCGCGGTGATGGGCTCGGCGAAGGTAAGGGTGATGTGGACCTCGGGCTTAGCAGCGGGAGCAGCGGGAGTAGCGGCGGGGGCCGCGGTGATGATGGGCGACCAGCCTCGATTCGTGTCGTAGGAGCGCACCTCCGAAGCGGGATGACGCGGGTTCCAGGAACTCGCGGTGACGCGTGAGAAGCGCATCAGGCGGTGGATATTGACTTGGTCGGAGGCGACGCGGTCGGCGGTGAGGTCGACCGTGGTGAGGCGGAAGTCGGTGGCGGGGAAGACTAGCCTGATGCCGGTGATGGGCTGGGTGGTCCGCGGCGTCTCGCCGAGCAAGTCGTAGGCCGCGGCGCCGAGTCCGCGGAAGTGATTGCCCTCGACGGTGAAGCCGGCGCCGACATTGGGGGTCGAGATGCGGTTGAGTTTAACAGGATGGAGAACGAGGTCCTTGCCCCGGGTGGCAAGCCGGGCTCGTTGCTCGCGTTCCCAATCAGCAACCAGTTTGTCGTCGGGCGTGGCGAGCACGGCGCGGAGGGCGGCGATGCGACCACGCACTCGCTCAGGATCTCCACTGCGTAAGGGGGTACGCAGGTTGGCTGTCGGACCTGAGTTGTTGCCATAGTTGCCGTCGAGCGCCTGGTCACCGAGAGTATTGAAGTAGGCGAAGAGCCGGAAGTAGTCGCGCTGGCTGAGGGGATCGAACTTGTGGTCGTGGCACTGGGCACAGGCCAGCGTCAGGCCAAGCACGGCCTCGCCGAGGGTGCGCACGCGGTCGGCGTTGTAGTTGACGAGGTTCTCCTCGGGAATGGTCCCACCTTCGTGGGTGTTCATGTTATTGCGCTGGAAACCGGTGGCGACCAGCTGGGCCTCGGTGCGTCCAGGGAGCAAGTCACCGGCGAGCTGCTCGAGGAGGAAACGGTCGTAGGGCAGGTTGTCGTTGAAGGCCTGGATGACCCAGTCTCGCCAGAGAAAGAGGTGGCGGCCGCCGTCGATCGAGTAGCCATTGGTGTCGGCGTAGCGCGCGGCATCCATCCACTCGAGGGCGAGGCGCTCGCCGTGATGGGGACTGGCGAGGAGGCGGTCGACGAGTCGCTCGTAGGCGCGAGGGTCGGGGTCCTGGACAAAGGCCTCGACCTCCTCGGCGGAGGGCGGGAGGCCAATCAAATCGAGGCTGATGCGGCGAATGAGGGTAGCGCGGTCGGCCTCAGGCGAGGGTTTGAGTCCTTCCTTGCGGAGCTTGGCACGGATGAAGGCGTCGACTGGGTGAGGGGAACCCTTGGGGATGGCGGGTAGGCGGGGGGCAACAAAGGCCCAGTGGGGCTCGTAGGGCGCGCCCTGTTCGATCCAGCGCCGGAGGATAGTTTTGTCCGATGCCGACAACTTGAGGTGCGACTCGGGCGGCGGCATCAGGTCGTCGGGGTCGTCCGAAATAATCCTTTGCCAGACGAGGCTTTCGGCGAGCTTACCGGGGACGATGGCGGGGCCGTCCTCGCGCGACGCGACGGCATCCTCGCGCCGGTCGAGGCGGAGCTTTGCCTTGCGACCATGCTCGTCGAAGCCGTGGCAGGAGAAGCAGTTCTCGGAGAGGATGGGACGAACGTCCCGGTTGTAAGAGATAGGCTCCGCCCCCCAAAGGACAGGGAGAACGGCGAGCAAGACCAAGGCGGCCGGACGGGGCATAGTCCCTATAACACTTCTGGGGGGGTGAGTGTTCCCGCGGAACCCCGGAGCGGCGGAGGCGTCTCATCGGCATGCCCCTACCCCACCCTTCCCGGCGCGATTTCCTCGGCTCCTCCGCCCTGGCTATGGTCGGACTAGCCGCAGGCGCCTCCCGGCTCGGTGCTCAGGAGGCCAAGCCAGTCTCACCTAAGCGGCCGCCGAACCCCTACGTCTACCGCTTCAAGGTGGGCGAGCTGGAGGCATTCTCCATCAGCGACGGGCACATGCTGTTCAAGGAGGGACTGGGGCTGATGCATCCGGAATCGGAACGTCCGCGAATGAAGGCAACCCTCGAGACTTCACGGGAGCGGACCGATGCCCTGCCCCTCTATATCAATATCCTCGGCCTGCGGAAGGGCGACGAGGTGGCGCTCATCGATGCCGGCTTCGGCGCACGCCATCCCTGGGTGCAGTTCGGCTGGATGGAGGAAGGCTTGGCGACGCTCGGGATTAAGCGCGAGCAGGTCACGGCCGGCTTCCTCAGCCACGGGCACAGCGACCACCTCGACGGCTTCATCGACGGCGACAAGCCGACCTTCCCCAATGCAAAGGTCTACGCCCTGCGGGAGGAAATCGACTTCTGGCGCGCGTCGGAGCCCGACTTCTCCAAAACCAAGCGCGACCGCAAGCCCCTGCCCAACATGATCAAGCAGGCACGCAAGTGCCTGGACATCTTGGAGCGGCACGGCCGGCTCGAGGCGGTGCGCGACGGCGACCGCCGGTGGCACGACGCGGTGGAGATCCTCGCCGCGCCCGGGCATACCGCGGGCCACGCCTGCTACGAGATTCGGTCAGGCGGCGAGTCGCTGGTACACTTGAGCGACATGGTGCACCACCACCAACTGATGTTCGAGGATGTGGGCTGGACCATCGCGCTCGACCACGACCACGAGGTCGCCATCGCGAGCCGCCAAAAGCTGTTCAAACGGATTGCCGCATCGCGCGCACGGGCCTTTGCGTTCCACATCCCCTGGCCCGGCCTGGGCACGGTGGTGCCAAAGGGCGAGCACTACGCCTGGGTACCGGAACGCTGGAGTTGGGGTTCCTGAGCGTGATCGGGGCGCAGGGGCTTAATGGCTTAATCGCTTACCGGCTTAATGGGGAAATGGCTTAATCGCTTATTCGCTTAATGGCTTAATGGAAGATGCAGGTACGAGCTTAATGGCTTGATGGAAAAGACTGCGGCACAGGGGCGCAGGGGCGCGGGTTACAAGATGCCTCAGGGGTGAGGCCGTTAATCTGTGCGTGTCTTGGGTAGGGACGCCTGAGCCTAGGCGTCCGAGGGCTGTGGGGTGGACGCCTCGGAGATGCGTCCCTACCTGAGGCAGCTGCGGGATTCTTGGGAGGCTGTCTTGAGTCACGAGGATGCCAATGGGGGTTGCTTCGCTTCGCTCGAGGCTCCCACTCCGATGCCTGCGGCATCGCACCTCGCCATGAATGGCTCGGCTTCATCCCTCCACTAAAGGAATCTCATGTTCCTTTATCTTCTCTGTGCCGCCGTGCAGCCGTGCCGCCAAAGTCAGCGGAGAGGGAGGGATTCGAACCCCCGGAACCCTTTCGGG